>CAZQMH010000030.1:0-8505 GCA_964594435.1 uncultured Alcanivoracaceae bacterium | reverse complement strand
GATGATTTGAGTCTTAGTTTTGGTTTTGAAACCTTTAATGAAAAAACACAAATCAGTTCAACCCGCAATATTCACCACTTTGGTACATTTGTTGAACAACTTGGGCTGGAAAGAGACATTGATAGGCACTTTGATTTTGACAACAAGGGTTTTGCTTACAATGTATTTTTTAATGCCCGTTATCGCTTAAAAGAAAATTTTATCGTTGATTTAGGTTATCATTTTGAACGCAAAGAGTGGATAAAACACGATGTCAAAAGCCCACGCTTAAATGCCAGTTATTTTTATAGTGACAGTACTGTTTTTAGATTTGGCTTAGGTCGCCACCAACAATCGCAATACATTGATGAAATCTATTTAGAAGATGAAGAACCCGAATACCATGACTTAACCTCGGCTGATATGGCTGTTTTTGAATTCAATAAAACCTTTAAAAACGACATGAATTTACGCATAGAAGTGTATAAAAAAGAGTACTCGCAAACCCAACCTTATTTTGAAAATATTTTTAACGAGCTGCATATCGTGCCTGATTTGTATTTTGACCGCGTGGAAATTCAACCCGATGACAGCTACGCCAATGGAGCAGAGTTTACCCTTAAAGGGCGTTATGGCGATATTAAATGGTTGGCGAATTATACGTTTTCCGATGTTGAAGATGAATTTGGCGACAATTACCATTCGCGTAGTTGGGATCAGCACCACGCCTTAAAATTCAGTGTGCATATGCCAATAAAGTCATGGTATCTCAATATTGCCAGCAACTACCATTCGGGTTGGCCTCGCACTGAAATTATCTTAACAGAATCTGGGTATCAACTCGGTGCACGTAATGAAGCAGCTTTCAGACCACATACAGAAATTGACCTTAAACTGTCCAAAGATTTTAGAATTTATAATGGTCGGGCAAAGCTGTCTTTTCAAGTCAATAATTTGACCAATAACTTTAACACCTGCTGCATAAATTATTCTTTAGAACAAGGCGAACTGCAAGCCGACAAACACCAATGGCTACCGTTCACTCCTAATATGAGCTTTTCTTATCGCTGGGATTGATGCCAATTTTTTGCTTATTTTCGATTGATTGCTGATTTTAGCTACTCCAACTGGCTAACTTAAACCAACTTGTCAAAAGATTAAGATGAATAGATATATCTGTATTTTTATCGTGCTGTTTGCATTTTCTCAATGCAATCCTGTTAATGCTCAGTCCTTCGATATTCAAGCGGCTCATTCAGCTCTGTGGTATAACCCAGAGCAAAGTGGGCATGGTATAAATGTTTATGTTTTGGAAAACAACCGCATTTTAGTGATTTGGTATGTTTACGACAATAATGGCAACCCGCTTTGGCTGCTTGGACAAGGCGATTATAACGGTGCAAGTGCAAACTTAACCGTTAGCCAATTTAACGGAGCATCTTTCCCACCAAATTTTAATTCCGCTGATATTATCTCTCAAGATTGGGGCACATTTACGTTAAGCTTTACGGGTTGTGACAATGGTTTATTTGCATGGAATCCTCTTGATAGCACAAATTTTTCAGCAGGGCAACTGCCAATAAAACGCTTAAATAACACACTCGGCTTAAGTTGCAACAATGCTCCAGCAGCATTACAAAGCAATAAAAACACCAAAGACCAAGCCTTTGAAGCCAGTTTTTCAACTCTTTGGTACGACCCGCAACAAAACGGGCATGGTATCAATGTCTATATGCTTGCAGATAATAGAATTCTCGTTATTTGGTATGTTTATGATAACAATGGTCAGCCTATTTGGCTATTGGGAGTTGGCAATTATAATGGCTTAAATGCTCACATGACAGTTCAAGCTGGAAGCGGGGCACATTTTCCACCCAATTTTAATGCCTCAGATGTGGTTTTGGATGATTGGGGTACATTTGATTTGAGTTTTTCCGATTGCGATTCAGGCACATTTTCGTGGACACCAAAGGCAGGAAATGGCTACTCCAATGGGCAAATGCCGATTGTGAAATTAACCAAAATACTCGGTTTGAGCTGCCAAAATTATGAACCAGTTGCCACTTCTGTACCGCAACAATCCTTCGCTGGCAACAATAATTACAAGGTGCTAGCTGCCAATGATTTGGGTATGCATTGTGCTGATATTGATGACCAAATATTCAGTATTTTGCCGCCTTTTAACATCGTGCATGCACAAGTTGTCAAAATGGGTGACAACCCCACACTGATGACGCCCAGTCGTGATGCAGGTATTTCGGTGGTTTATACCGCAACTGCCAATGCCAATGACCCCATTTTAGATAACAACAACCCAACCATGCCTGCCTCTTTAAATCCACCAGTTAGTGCCTTAGAAAACACAGAACGTGCGGCTCTTTCCATCAACTCAACCTCACAAAGTGACTTAAATATTGGCTTGCTAAAAAGTAATTTTTGGGACAACAACCCCAACACCAATAACCCGATTGGAGCTGACAGTTACGACAACATCTTTTTTGGCTTACTTGACCCAAACAGCATCGTGTTCGACATCGGCTTGCCCGTGCCTGAATCCATGCAATTACCCAATTGTTTAAGCAATCCATCAAGCTGTAACTTTGCCCAACAAAGTATGCCTGGAGTCTCAGATAAATACATCAACAACAGACCCAAACTCTTTAGGCGATTTGATAACGATATCAATTTCTTTAGCAGCGTGTTAAATTCGCCACTTGGCAGTATTGTGCAACAAGCCAACTGGTGGTCAGCCGACGGCATTCCGATGTTGCCCGTGGATGATGCAGGACGTAGCAATCCTTATCCGCTTATGCGTATTCAAGCCAAAAAAAGTGGTTCAATTCTTGCCACAACCGATGTGGTCTTACCAGTGGCATCCGAAGCTGATTGCCAAAACTGCCATGCCCAAATGATTGATTGTGCTGATATGAGCTTAACTGCACTTATGCAAACCGATGCCTGTAACGAATCAGCTATTTCACCGACTGCCAAAACGCATATAACCTTTAAAGTGGCCGGTATGGAAGATGCTCCAGGATTTAATCCCGACCAACAACTATTAAATGCTTCAAAAATTAACATATTGCGCTTACATGATATAAAACATGGCCTCAATTATCCCCAAGGTTGGGGCAGTTGCGATGCCGCAAGCCAGACCAATAACCCAGAAAATTGGAACGCCAACTGTTTAACCCAAAGAACCCCAATTCAATGTTCGCAATGCCATTATTCTCCCGCATTAGACTTGGCACAACTTGGACCAACAGATAGTGTTGACAACCAAGTCTTTCAAGTCAGTGTTGGCAAAAGCATGTCCTCTGTCATGCATAAATTTCATGGACAATATACGGATTTATTCCCTGACATGCCCGCACCGAACAATCCAATAAGAAAACGCAGTGCCCTATCCAATGGTTTCCCCAACGCCCAAAGCGGACAATCGGTGGAACAATACGTCTTGCAAGAAACCTGCTACCAATGCCATCCCGGCAAACGTGCCCAGTGTTTACGCGGTGCCATGGCATCAGGCGGTGTCGTGTGCCAAGATTGTCACGGCGAAATGTCCAATGTCGGACATGATTTTACCGCAGGCGGTAGTCGTGTGCCTTGGGCAAGTGAACCCAAATGCCAATCCTGCCACACCGGTGATGCAGTCAACAAAAACCACCCTGCTGGAGCCATTGTGGCTGCCGATGGCATTCGATTGATGCAAGCTTATACCACCGATGCAAACAACCTCAACCAATCGCCCAACTCACGCTTTGCCGAAAATGAAAGCCTGTACCGTTTAAGTGGCAATAAAAATGGTCAAAATTCTGACCAAGGACACGGAGGCATCATGTGCGAAGGCTGTCATGGCAGCACTCATGCCATTTGGCCAAATAAAAATGTCAATGCCAATGACAATGTTGCAGCCATTCAATTGCAAGGACACACAGGCACAATAACCGAATGCAGCACCTGTCACACCAAAGAATTACGCCTCAAACAAGATGGGCCACATGGTATGCACGATGTCTCACCAATCAGCTATAATAATGGTCAAATTGACCCCGATATCTTCCGCACTTACTGGAACAGAGAACACGAAGACGTCAACCGTTCAAAATGTAAAAACTGCCACGGAGCCGATGGTTTAGGCACGGTTCTTTCAAAAACCGCAGCCGACAGAACCCTAGCTTGTGATAAAACAGGTTTGAATGGCTGTACAAAAGTGACAACAAGTTCAGGCAAAAGACGTAAATTGATGTTTGTGCCCAAAGGAACGGAGATACGCTGCAATATGTGTCACAGAAATAGAATTTAATTCAAACACTGCAATCAAACTCCACAATTACAGGCAGATGGTCGCTGGCTATTTTGGCTATTTTTTTACTGTAACGACTAACTTTACCAACTTGTAGCTGGTTTTTGTAATAAACACGATCAAGTCCACCGCGAGGAGCAAAAGATGGAAAGGTTTTGAGAGCCGACTCACCATTGGTTGTAGTGCGGTCAGTGGCACAATTAAAATCCTTGCCCGCAACAAACAGTGCTCGCAATAATGACCGCCAATCGTTAAAATCACCTGCAATTATGCACGATTTAGGCGAACAGTTATCCTGATAAAATGATGATTGAAAAAGTAATTGTGCTTGTTTTTGTCTTTCTTTTGCCGACAAACCAAGGTGCAAATTAAAAATATCTAATTTTTGACCTGATATATTTATCTCAGTGTATTGGCAACCACGTGCCTTTTTATTGTCTATGGTTAAATCAATATTGCTCTGAGCTGTTATCGGATAGCGACTGAGTGTGGCATTGCCGTAATGCCCTTTGCGTAAAGTAACATTGAGACCCAGCTGATAATGAGCATAAGCACAATTATCGGCTAAAACCTGAGCAAGATTGAGTTCTCTGGAACGAGGGACACCACAATCCACTTCTTGCAAAAGGACAATATCGGCATCAATTTCTCTTAATATTTCGATAATGCGTTCAGGCTTAAATCTTCTATCAAGACCAATGGCTCGATGAATATTGTAACTCACTAATTTGAATTTCATTAATTATTATTATTCTTACAAAAATTAACTTTGACTATACACGTATTCACGGTAAAATCAACTCAATATGAAAACTTCAATAATTAGTTGCTCAATATGACCGATACTATCCAACGTAAAATCCGTAGTTTCGTCATGCGAACCAGCAAAATGACCAACGGGCAAAAAAGGGCATTAGAAGAACTATTACCGCAATTCAAACTGGATGAAAACACAATCTTTGATAACCAAAAAATATTCGGCAATGATAACCCTGTGTGCATTGATATGGGATTTGGCAATGGCGAATCCTTAATTCATAGTGCCAGCATGTTGCCTGAAACCAACTTTATTGGCATCGAAGTGCATTCGCCTGGTGTTGGGCATCTGTTGTTGGCTATGCAACAAAAGAAATTAGAAAATATTCGCCTCTACCAACAAGACGGCACCGAAATTCTGAAAGATTGTTTTCAAAATAACTCCATTGATGCCTTGCATATCTATTTTCCTGATCCTTGGCACAAAAAACGACACCATAAAAGGCGACTGATTCAAAAAAACTTTATTGAACTCATCCTGCCTAAATTAAAACCTCAAGCCCGCGTGCATTTAGCAACCGATTGGCAACCTTATGCCGAGCACATGCAAGACGTATTGAGTGAATTTCCGCAATTTATCAACCAAATCGCAGACAATGGCTTCAGTCAACGACCTGATTATCGACCCATAACAAAATTTGAACGACGAGGCATAAAACTCGGACATAAAAGTTATGATTTAATCTACCACTTGGATAAGGAATAAGCCGATGGAAGCTCAAGCCGCACTCGAATTAAGCAATGAAATGATGATGGTTTTGGCAATACTTGCCTACACCGTTATCTTATTTGTCACCGAAGTCATCCGCATAGATGTGGCTGCTATTTTAATCTTAGTAATTTTAGGCTTAACGGGATTGGTTCCTGATGAACATATTTTTGATGGTTTTTCCTCCAATGCGGTGCTCTCAATTATTGCGGTTATGATTTTGGGTGCAGGACTCGATAGAACAGGCATCATGGGTAAAGTTGCCAATTTTATTATGAAAATAGGTGGTAAAACCGAAAAATCCGTCATTCCTGTGGTTTCTGGTACCGTAGGCATGATATCTGGGTTTATGCAAAATGTCGGTGCGACCGCCTTATTTCTGCCAGTTATGAGTCGTATTTCAAAACAAACGAAAATAGCTATTTCACGCCTTTTAATGCCAATGGGGTTTTGTGCTATTTTGGGTGGTACAATCACTATGGTTGGAACATCACCTTTGATATTATTGAATGATTTAATTGAAACATCCAATCGTTCACTGCCTCCTGGAGTTGATTCATTAAAAACTTATGATTTATTCTCTGTAACACCTATTGGTCTTATGCTATTGTCTTCTGGTATCCTGTATTTTTTGCTTATTGGTCGTTTTTTACTGCCTAAAACCATGCAAGAAGAAAGCAGCAGTGGGCAAAAATCTGATGAATACTTCAACCAAACCTATGGCATAAATATCACCAAACGAGAACTTATCCTGACAAAAGACAGTCCGTTGATTGGTAAAACCGTACAAGAACTTGAAGAGACGATGCAACACAAAATAAATGTTTTAGCCCTAAAATCCGAAGGACAAAACAAATTATCTCCATCACGCAAACAATTTTTATGGAACGCTGATGCCATTGGTGTGATTGGTAAATCAGAAATAGTCGAAAATTTTGCACAAAACTATCACCTATCAACAATGCAAGGTTTTAAAAAATTTAAACACACTTTTAATGCCTCAAATGCAGGATTTTCCGAAGCTGTAATTGTACCTGGGTCACGTTTTCTTGGCAAAAAACTCTCTGATTTTCACTTTCGTCAAGAATTTGGTATTACTATCGTGGCTCTTTCACGGGTTGATACTATTTATCATGGTGAAGATATGTATAACTTAACCTTACAACTTGGCGATACCTTTGTCATCTATGGTGATTGGCACAATCAAGCAGGGTTAATAAAGTCGCGCAATCTTGCTTTGGTTGGCGACATTCCTACTGAAACGGAACGACCACAAAAAGTTCCCTTCGCTCTCTTCTTTTTTGCAGTAGCCTTAGGTTTGGTTATTTTTACTGATTTACGTTTATCAACTGCTCTGCTAACCGGAGCAATTGGTATGATTATCACAGGTGTTATTCATATAGACGAAGCTTACCGAACTGTCAGCTGGAAAACCGTTTTTTTATTAGCAAGCCTCATACCTCTTGGTTTTGCAATGGAACATACGGGAACCGCTGCCTGGATAGCTCAACAAACGATCTCTCATTTAGGGCATGTAAACCAATACATTTACCAACTTGCACTCGCTGTTCTTGCCGCAACTTTTAGTTTAGTTATGTCAAATGTTGGTGCAACTGTTTTGCTGGTACCCTTAGCCATCAATATTGCCTTAGAAACAGGTGGCAATCCTGCGGTTTATGCAATAATTGTTGCTTTAGGTACTTCCAATGCTTTCATCCTTCCAACCCACCAAGTCAGTGCCTTGATTATGGGCCCAGGCGGTTACAAGGTAAAAGATTTTCTGCGGGTTGGTACGCTTATGTCTGTTCTATTTATTTTTGTAATGTTGCTGGGTGTTAACCTTTTTATCAAATAACACTCTGTTAAATTTATTTTTAGTTACAAAAGCAACTATTTTCAAACAAACGTTTGAATTTTAGTTTTTGCTATGATAATATGCTCGCCGTTTAGTGGTATTTGTGCCATTAATTTTAAATTTACTTAAAAAAGCGGAGAGAAAATGAAACAGAAAAAATTATTATCAGTGGTATTACCTATTTTAATGGCATCACCTATGATGCTAGATGCAAAGGTTTTAAACAACAAACAATTAGCTGGTCCTCCAATGGAGTTTGAATTGATGCAACCTACTCGTCCTGAGCTAAATGCTATCAACTCTAAAACGGCTCTTATTCCTGTAAGTTTAAGTGAAACTAAAATGGGCACATGGGAATGGCAAGGTAATTTACCTGTAGATAATAAGGATTTAACTTTCATGATTTTATCAGGTGGTTCTAAGGACTGGAATGTTGAACTCATCAACCCAAACACCAATGAAGTATTCAATGCAAACGATATTGCCAGCGAAAACCACTTTTCCAAATACGGCATCGAAAGCAACTCATATGATGCACAAAAATACAGCTTTAATGATTTAAACACGGGCAACTGGAATATTCGTATCAGTTCAGAAAATGAACCTGACCAATTTGATGGTTTTGTACTTATTTCCAACAAGAGCCACTACCGCTTAAACTCTTACCAAACAAACCTTGACCAAATCGTTAATCACAACATACATTTTGTTACCGAAAGCACCAGCGATGAAGACACAATTGAAGCATTAAAAAACAGCAACCCAATAGACAATGCCTTTATGCTTGTTACTTATCCAAATGGCAACCAAGAAAAATTTTCCATGTATGATGATGGCTTG
>CAZQMH010000029.1:0-15559 GCA_964594435.1 uncultured Alcanivoracaceae bacterium | reverse complement strand
ATTGACATCAACATCAGTTGCGGCATAGATAAAGACATTTCTACTTTCCATAGACGGTACAGGAAAATCAAAGGTATCATTCAAAGGAGAAATCTGTATACCTGTTGCAAAAGTACCGCCGCCATCGGTAGATTTTATCATACGGATGCCACCACCTGGTGCGTTTGAGGCATAAATATAATAAATATTTCCTGCCGTATCGGTGGTTATATCACTGCCTATTCCATGAGGTTCTGAACTAAATGCATGCGGTGTAGACCACGATACACCCATATCGGTTGATTTAGCAAATTGCAATACATTACCAGTATGGTAGGTGATATATATATTGTCTTTATAAGGGGAACTTGCAGATCTATCGACATGGATAAATTCTTTATCCGAACCTCCGCCTCCATCAATTGTCACCATTGGTTGCCATGTGTGACCATCATCATCTGAATAAGTCGCACGAATATTACAACCCGCACCACCACAACTTGCTAAATCGGCCTGATAGACACGAGACGAATCAAATGACCAATCAATTGTTGGGTCACAACATGAGGCTCCAGGATTATCTTGTGATTTGGTCCATGTAGCACCACCATCACTGGTCCAATACATGGATTGACCGTTGCCGTTGGCTCCAGCAACACCGACCATTGGGTCTGATGGTTTCATTTCCACTGAAATTTCATTACCATTAGTGATGCCTGGCATAGGCACTTCGTTATCATTGATGGCTTTATTTCTTTCTTCTTCAGGTTTTTTACCATAAGTATCTTCAGGGAAATAATATTTGCCCAGACCCTCTTTGTACCAAATACCATCCACTAATAAACCACCGTAGTTCATTAAAAAGGCTTGGCGTAAGACTCTTGGATAAAATTCTCCCAAATTTGGATTTTCTTTTCGTGCCAGTACTTTAAAAAATACGGGAACACCATTGACTTTTACGTCATTAGCTGGCAAAACTGCCAAGTCTTCTTTGGTTAATTGGTAGTTTCTGTCATCCCATGGACCCATTTGTTCGAGTGAGGCGTAATCCACGGATGGATCGACACCGAGTTGTTGTTTGATTTCACCTTGGGCAACGCCGCCAGCTAAAATCATGGCTAGTAGTAATTTTTTTTTCATCTTTCCTCTCTATTTAAAAAATGTTGATTTACCCAAATCACACCATTTGAAACACACGTGATTGTGCATACAAATGACTGTTTAAACTTTCATGCTTTCTCAAGCAGCTTTTTGGGCTTTATATCTCTTATTGAAATATAACAGCAGGATAATACACTTTCTGACTGAATTTGGCAACAATATTACTGTATTTATTTGCATGAATTTAGATGGAACCTATGGTGTTAAAATAGTATTTACATCGTATTACAATTATAAGTCATTGATATTGTTAATTTTATATCTAAGCAAGGATATTGTGTACTTTTTGTCAATTCCATAAGTACATCAATTGCTTGCACTTTTTATTGCGATACCGTATCAGAATTTGGCTATTCCCAAAACTTGCGTTTTATCGACTAATTCGCATAATTGCGTTTGTGTCAGCCTTCTTTTTAAGTTAAAATACTGCTGAATATTTCAAACGTATGATTTAAAAACCAGAGGAACCTAAATGAGCACAAAACACGTCAAATTAATCTTACCTAACAATGAAAAATCAGTCGAACTTCCCATAATCGAAGGCACCATGGGGCCACCGACTTTTGATTTAAAAACGCTGTACAAAAACTCAGGTTACTTCACTTACGACTCTGGTTTTGCTGCCACGGCTGCTTGCCGCAGTGCAATTACTTTTATTGATGGCAGCAAGGGCGTCTTGCTGTACCGTGGTTATCCGATTGAACAACTTGCCAATCAATCAAACTTTGTCGAGACTTCTTATTTATTATTGCATGGTAATTTACCAAGTCAGCAACAATACCAAGATTTTGACAACGAAATCCGCTACCACACAATGGTACACGAAAAAATGAAAAATCTGATGCAAGGTTTTCAATACGACGCTCACCCAATGGCAATGATGGTTGGCGTTGTTGGTTCGTTTGCCGCCTTTTATCACGACTGGATGGACATGAGTGACCCCGAGCACCGCCGTTTAGCCGCTGTTCGATTAATCTCAAAAATTCCAACTATTGCCGCATCGGTTTATAAAAATTCCATTGGACAACCTTATGTCTATCCGCGTAATGACCTTGGATTTACCGAAAGATTACTGCACATGATGTATTCATTACCTTCTGAACCGTATGAACCCAATCCTGTAGCGGCAAAAGCTTTGGATTTATTATTTGTTTTGCATGCCGACCACGAACAAAATGCCTCGACTTCTACAGTTCGCTTGGTTGGTTCAACAGGTGCCAATCCTTTTGCCTGTGTTTCTGCTGGCATTGCCTCACTTTGGGGACCCGCCCATGGTGGCGCCAATGAAGCGGTGTTAAATATGTTAGATGAAATTGGTGATGTCTCGAACATTGACAAATATGTCGCCAAAGCGAAGGATAAAAAAGATAAATTCAGACTCATGGGTTTTGGTCATCGGGTTTACAAAAATTTTGATCCCCGTGCAACCATTATCCGTAAAGCGTGTCACGAAGTCTTACAAGAGCTTGGTGTCAACGACCCACAACTTGAATTAGCTATGCGTCTTGAGGAAATCGCCCTCAAAGACCCCTACTTTGTCGAGAAGAAACTTTACCCCAATGTGGATTTCTATTCCGGCATTATTTACAAGGCTCTTGGCATTCCTAAACCGATGTTTACCGTGATGTTTGCTATTGCCAGAACCGTTGGCTGGGTTTCTCAATGGCTGGAACAATACGAAACGGCAGACACCAGAATTGGTCGTCCACGTCAAGTCTATACTGGTCCAACCAACCGAGATTATACACCGCTAAGTGAGCGATAAACTCGAAAACCGCTTGCAACAACTGGGTTCCTCTGCTTTTGAGCTGAACCCAGTTCTGGCTCAAAACCCGCAGTATTGCTTAACCTTACAGCAAGACAAACTCAGCATTTTTCATAAAACAGACAAACATTATATAAATGTTGACTTTGCCTCCAAACATCTTTCTTACCGCAGCCAAGCACATCTGCAAGCCGAGCTCATCGTCAAAGCCGTACTCGGCAAGAAAAAACAAGCCTTAAAAATTCTGGATTGCACTGCTGGATTTG
The DNA here is from genome assembly GCA_964594435.1 of uncultured Alcanivoracaceae bacterium. Taxonomy (GTDB): domain Bacteria; phylum Pseudomonadota; class Gammaproteobacteria; order Xanthomonadales; family Marinicellaceae; genus NORP309. The sequence continues at coordinate 12,388 of CAZQMH010000029.1, read as the reverse complement.
GTAAAGATGCGTACATTCTTTCCTTAACAGGTTCGTCAATTATTGCTTTTGAGTCTCATGCATTAATGTTTCTGTTGTTAAAAGACGGTTTACAGCGAGCAAAAATTGATGCCATTAACTTGCAGAATAAAAATGCCTTAAAGGAAATAAAAAACACGGTTTGTGATGTGGTGTATATTGACCCGATGTATCCCGCCTCAAAAAAAACCGCAAAAAACAACAAATTCATGACTTTTTTACAAGCATTTATCGGTCATCAAGACACAATGGCATTAAAACTTTTCGAACAAGCACGACTATCGGCTGCTAAAAAAATAGTCATTAAACGTCCTATAAAAGCCAACTTCGTCAACGACTCAAAACCCAGTTCACAAATAATTGGCAAAGCCGTTAGGTTTGATATTTATGCCCAATAGCAGTGCGTGCGAGAAGAAAAAATCTATTGGTATTTGCGTTGCAAATAGCTTAATGCCAATTGCACATCGGCTTGTTGTCCTGGCGTCAAAATCTGCGTCACAAACTGTTGAAAACTTAAACCACAACTTTCGGCATTAATAAAACAAAGTGTTGACATAATCGTTGCATAGGGATTGCAATCGGCACCCAAATTGCACAAATGCAGTTGATGAGCATAGTACAAGACTTGCTCGGTGTAGTCATATTGGTGGTTTTGCAAAATATTTTCCAAATCCCAATGAATAACTTTTTGGTAATATTTACGTAAACGTTGCGGTGCATCTATTAAAATATTGACATCATTTGCAGCCAGAATGTTTTCCACCTCACCATCGCTGAGTTCGTTGGCATCAATTTCCCCGTTGATTATTTTTCCCCACGTGCTGGTGGCTGTTTTAGCTTTCTTTTGCTGGAGATAATGCTTTGCATCAGGCAAATGGTATTCAGGGTGGTTTTGGCTTAATTTCTTGCAATAATCATGGACTTTGCTTAAATGCTGTATTTGTCTGGAATCAAGATTTTTCTTGTAGCGTTGCAAATATTTTTGCAAATTCTGCTTTTTTGCTAGCATTTGAATACAGATGAGTTGTGTTTTCAAAATAACATTGGCATCAACCACAGGGTCGGCATCATAAATAGCTTTACTTGGTTCATCGGTGTCTTTTTGCTGCTGAGTTTTTTGCTTGCTGGCTTTTTGTTCTTTCAATTCTTTTAATTTCTCTTGAATGCTTTTGTCAGCTCTTGCAAGGGTTGTAGTCGCTGCTAATTTTGGGTTGTTTACTGGTGTTTTTGTAGTATTGTAAAGCATTCCATGCAGGTGTAAATAAAACATGACAGCTGCTCCAAAAAGAATGACAAACACAGCGATGAAATATCTATTGTGCATATCGGCTGACCAAAAAGTTAAAATAAACATTCACATCATTGAGTTGATTGGCTCCAATATAAAAGTTGAAATAAAAATCCTCCAAATTCAAGCCACAAGCCTGATTAAACATACTGTCACGCAAACCCAAACAGTAACTTAGCATCAAATCAGAATCCGCATCGCAAGGATAGTTCATGGAACAAGCAATCAATGGCATCACAATAACATTGAGCATATTAATATAATAAGGGTCTTTTATGCCTGTCGCCTGCTTTAAAGTCTTTATAATGGTAGCATCTTTTTGGTAATACTCAATCCGATAAATAGTGTTGGCGAGCAATAAAAAAGCATCTGACGAGGTCACATGGTGTAAGTAATCATCTATCGAATTAATAAAGGCATCTTGTTGCTTTTGTAATGCAACAAGCTGGGCATTATCTGGCGCTTTACTTTCGGCAATTTTGTTACTAATCTCTTCAATTTGGTCAGAATATTGCTTAACTAGTAAGGCCTGTTGTTCACTGAGTTCATCGTTTTCATCGTAAATCAGCATCATTTGCGTGGTTAATTCATGCATTTTTGTATTCAAAGCATCCAGCTCTACCGCACTAAGATTGGACTTGCCGTAGTGGGAATTATTTATTTTTTGTTTGAGCTGTCGCAATTGCCGCACCATAGCAATAGCATGCTCCAGCTGTTTTTCTTCGTCTGTCGCTGGTTTTATTTTGTAAAATTTTTCGTTTAATTTCTGCCGAACTTGGTAATAATCGTCCTTATCATCATCAATTAAGGTCTTGCAAATATCCACATGGTGCTGATAATAAATATTTTGTTGTGGTGTTGGCTCGATTTGTGATTCCCTTGGATTATTGGCAAATCGTTGTGCCAATGTTTCCAACGGATCCTTGTTATTATGAAAATCCTCGACATCGGTGTAACAGTTCTCAAAATAATTCCAATTGCGATAAGCTGTAATATAATCGAGTTCTTCTTCTTTTTCCTTATTTTTTTTGTCCTCTAAACCTTCACTATCGAGAGCTGCTTGATTATCCGCTGCAATAGAATGAACCGTCTTCTTGTTTTTGTTGGTGCTGGGTTTTTTTGTGTAATTATTGGCAGGAATATCACTTTGCTTAATATTTACCGCAGGTTTTTGTTGCTTTTTCTGGTCAACACCATGAGCATTGGCTGCATTATTGACCTGATAATAATAAACCAAAACAGCCACAGCGAGCAACAGCACAACAATATAAACAAATGACTTCTGCATGAAATAATTAGGTAAAACCCAAAAAAGAAAGAAAACTCACCTGTTAGATAGTGGCAACTTGAGCAAGTTCAATAGTATTGAGTAAATTACATAAGATAAAAATCAATCACCATTAATGCAATGCAGGATATTTTTTTATATATCAACAACTTAAAAAGAATACCTCATGCTATTTATCAACTAAGTTATTGATTTCATTGCTTTTTTTTATTTTTAAAGTTGACAGCCGAATAAAATAACGATAAAGTGCAATTATGTGGGATAAAGTAGTATATTTGTGGAATTTTTAGATGTTTTACGGTGAAACAGCGCTAAATTTAGACACCAAAGGGCGATTAGCCATTCCGGTAAAGTACCGGGAGCTCATTGCTGATGCCTGCGAAAACAAGCTGGTCTTAACCTATAACGCCTTTGAAAATGACTCTTTGTGGCTGTTTTCACAAGCCGAGTGGGAAAAAGTACGGGACTCGGTCATGGCATTGAGCACTTTTGACAAAGCTCATCGTGCCTTACAACGAAGACTGGTGGGAAGTGCCTATCATATTGAACCCGACAAAGGTTCACGCATACAACTTCCCATCACATTAAGACAGGTGGCATCAATGGACAAGAAAATCGTCATGTTAGGCATGGGCAATAAATTTGAAATTTGGAGCGATGTCGCACTGACCAAATCCCGCCATGAAATACCTGATTTAGGACAAGGTGTTTCTGATGAAATGAAACTTTTGGTTCTGTAATCGTGCAACAAAAACACAGGACTGTATTATGCGATGAAGCGGTAAATGCCTTAAACATCAAAAGTTCAGGCACTTATGTCGACGCCACCTTTGGACGCGGTGGGCATAGTAAAAAAATATTAGCCAAGCTTGTCACTGGCAAGCTATTAGTTATTGATCGTGATCCTGCGGCAATAGTGGAAGCAAATGCACTGACCGAAAAATACAAAAACCTAAAGGTTGAACAAGGTGCATTTGAAATGCTCAAACAAATGATTGCGACAAACTTTGGTACAAAAGTGGATGGCATATTGTTTGATTTGGGCATTTCTTCTCCACAAATTGATGAAGCACAACGTGGTTTTAGCTTTAATCAATCAGGACCATTGGATATGCGAATGGACAATAGTAAAGGTGAAACAGCAGCCGACTGGCTCAACCAAGCCTCGTGGAAGGATATGTCACGGGTTTTTTGGCGTTATGGCGAGGAAAAAAATGCCACTAAAATTGCCAAAGAAATTGTGCTGTATCGCCAAGAGGTTAAAAATTTGGAAACGACTGATGAGTTGGTTGGAATTATTGAAAAAATCAACAAATTCAGCAAGAAACATCCAGCAACCCGGGTGTTTCAAGCTATTCGTATCCATTTAAACAGAGAACTAGAACAAGTGGAAAATGTCTTGCCCACAGCCCTTTCGACATTAAAAAAGGGCGGCAGATTAGTGGTGATTAGTTTTCACTCATTAGAAGACAGGATTGTGAAAAGATTTTTAAAAAAACAAGCAAGTGATGGTGTTTTTGATAAACGCATGCCCATAGCACCAACGGAAAACCTAGCCACTATTAAAATAATTGGAAAACCGCTGAAAGCATCGGCACAAGAACTAGATGCAAACCCACGAGCACGCAGTGCCATTATGCGAGTGGCAGAAAAACTATGAAAATTCAAACATTAGCAATAACTGGCGTTTTGTTGATTTTATGTTTGATTGTAACAATTGATTATATCTATATTCAACAACAAAGCCGCAAGGAGTTTATACAATTGCAAAAGCTGATAAAACAGGAACACATGATGAATGCTGAATTTGGTCGTATGCAAATCCAGTTTTCCTCTTATGTTAATAACAGCCGCATTGAAAAAAAAGCCAAAAATGAGCTGGGCATGAAATTGCCACAAAAAGAACAGATTATAAACATAAAAAGATGATAAAAAAGAAAAACAAAAAATCAAAAGGTAGTAAAACAATGAATGTCAATATCAACCGACGCATTTCAATTGTTATTGCTTTTATGATTCTGTGTTTTTCCGTTATTGTTGTTAAAGCATTCACGATTCAAATAAAAGGCACAGAATTTTATACCAAGCAAGGCGATAAACGTCAAATTCGCGTCATAGAACAAATCGTACCACGCGGTACAATTTACGATAGAAACGGTGAACCGCTCGCCATCAGCACACCAATGGTATCCATCGGCATCAACCCATCACGCATGGTTACACGCTTGGATGAAGTAGACAAACTAGCCGAAGCCCTAAAAATGGATGCCCAAGACCTCAGAAATCAGGTGGTCAACAAAAAAAATAAAAAATTTGTCTATGTTGCCAGAAGAGTTCCGCCTTATGTCGCTCAATTGGTTCGTTCATTGGGTTTAGAAAATGTAGAATTTAGACAAGAATTTAAACGATTCTATCCCGCCGCTGAAATCACCTCGCAATTAATCGGCTTTACTGACTCGAATGACAGCGGCAAAGAAGGCATAGAGCGTTTATTTAATGAATGGCTTGCAGGCAAAAAAGGCAAAAAACAAATCATGCAAGACAGAACGGGGCAAATCATCAATGACGTCAAAGAAATTCTGCCTGCTATCAAAGGAAGAGACCTAAAACTCACCATTGACAGAAGGTTACAATACATCGCTTACAAAGCACTAAAAACTGCGGTCTATAGGCACAAAGCAAGCAAAGGAGCGGCCGTTATATTAGATGTCAACACCGGTGAAATCCTTGCCATGGTTTCCCAACCCTATTACAACCCCAACAAAATCACCAAAAAATCCATCAACGGTATGCGAAATCGTGCCACCGAAGACGTTTATGAACCTGGCTCGGTCATCAAACCCTTTACCGTCATCGCTGGTTTGCTCAGTGGCAAATACAACATGAACACAATTATAGACACAACTCCAGGCAAATTAGTGGTCGATGGGCATCCTTTTCGTGATGCACGCAATTATGGCAAGATTGATTTAACAACATTACTCGCAAAATCCAGCAATGTCGGAGCCGCAAAAATAGCCCTAAACATTGAACCAAGCATCCTTTGGGATACCTTGAATATCTTTGGTTTTGGCAAACGCACAATTGAGAAGCTACGCTTTGAATCTACAGGCTCTTTGCCTGACTACCACGCTTGGTCGAAAGCCCGACGAGGCAATATTGCTTTTGGTTATGGCTTACAAGTCACCACCTTGCAGTTGGCAAACGCTTATGCAACCATTGCCAACAATGGCAGAATAAGAACACCGACTTATTTGGTAGATGACATTAATCCTGACAAAGCCATTATCGACCCAAAAATAGCTCAAGACGTAACAAAAATGCTTGAAGCAGTCGTCAGCATTCACAACACCGGTCACAATGCCATGATTGAAGGCTACCGAATTGCGGGCAAAACAGGCACTGCCAGAATGTCATTCAATGGCGGTTATGCAGACAAATATGTCGCAAGCTTTGTTGGGTTTGCTCCAGTTGAAAACCCACAAATTGTGATTGCAGTCAGCATTACCGACCCCAAAGGTGAGGCGTATGGTGGTGGAGCCGTAGCGGCACCTGTTTTTAAAAAAATAATGCAAAATACTTTGCGTATACTGAATATTTCACCGACAACAAGCACAACAGGAGAGCCATCATGACAGATTTAAGTACTGTGCTTGGTTGGCTAGGCATTCAATCACAAAATCTAGGCATCAATGCCAAAGGTTTGTGCTTGGATTCACGTCAAATTAGTAGCAACGATGTCTTTATTGCCCTGAATGGTCACAGCAACCACGGCATTGATTTTGCCTACCAAGTGCAACGAGCAGGAGCGTGTGCAATTTTGGCAGAATCGGTTACAAAAGACATGGCAAAACCGAATAATCGAGTGGCTCCTTTAAAGATTCCAGTCATAGAAATTGCAAACCTTAGTGACAAACTCGGTCTACTGGCGGCGAATTTTTACCAAAACCCATCGCAAAAACTCAAACTCATCGGCATAACAGGAACCAATGGCAAAACCTCATGTGCTTGGTTATTGTTGCAAGCGTGGCAACTTTTGGGGATAAAATCTGCCTATATTGGCACATTAGGTTATGGCACGCTTAGCGACTTACAAAAACAAAACCACACCACGCCTCCCGCTTTAGAATTACAAAAAAAATTAGCGGAATTTGTCCAATCAGGCACCTCGCATGTGGCTTTGGAGGTTTCTTCTCACGCCCTGAGTCTTGGTCGAGTCAACTCACTGAATTTTCAACAAGTCGCCTTAACCAATATCAGTCGTGACCATTTAGATTTTCATCACAATATGGAAGACTATGCCGCTGCCAAGAAAAGTCTTTTTACTGACTTTTGTGCAAAAGAATACATTGTCAACGCCAATGACACGCTGGGTGCACAATTACTAACGCAATTAAATCCAGACAATACATTAAGCTACGGTATCAATAAAGAACAAGCCGACCTCAACGCCAGTGACATCGAACTAAGCGCCAAAGGCATTAAATTTACCCTCCACTATCACCATAAAAAATACCCTGTCAGCTCACAATTATTGGGGCGTTTTAACATTGAAAATCTCATGCTAGGGGTGGCAATATTAGTACAGGAAGGCGTAACACTAGAAACAATAACCACGCTCATCGCCCAACTCCAACCCGTGCCAGGACGCATTAATCGGGTTGAAGGCTCAAGCAAACAGCCTTTGGTTATTGTGGACTATGCCCACACACCCGACGCCTTGCAACAAGTTTTGATGGCATTACGCGAACACCAAGCGGGCAAAATTTGGTGCGTATTTGGCTGTGGCGGCAACCGTGACAAGGGCAAAAGACCTTTGATGGGAGCCATCGCCGAAAAATTAGCCGATGAAGTCATCATCACCGATGACAATCCGCGTTTTGAAGATGCCAGTCAAATTGTTAAAGATATACTGGCAGGCATGCAAAAACCTGCCGTTGTTATTCATGCCCGCCAACAAGCCATCCGCCATGCCATCCGCCATGCACAATGCGATGACATCATTTTAATCGCTGGCAAAGGGCACGAAGATTACCAGTTGATTAACGGCAAATACCATGCTTTTGATGACCGCAAAATTGCCCAAGAGCTCCTCCAAAAAAGCAAGGAGAAATGTGCATGATTAGTATGAACCTCCACCAAGCAAACGCCATCATAGGTGGAACTTTAGCAGGCAAACCCATACAATTTCGTGGTATCAGTACAGATTCACGCAAAAATTGCAATGGCACCTTATTTGTGGCACTAAAAGGAGAAAACTTTAATGGCGAAGATTTTTGTCGACAAGCCATTGCTAATGGTGCTGTTGCCGTCCTGGTTTCGCAAGCCTGTGATGAAGATGTGCCACAAATCATCTGCCGTGACAGTCTGCAATCATTGACTATTTTGAGTAAATATTGGGCAAAACAAAGCCGTGCAAAAATTATCGCAATTACGGGCTCAAATGGCAAAACCACCGTCAAAAACATGATTTACTCTATTTTGCGGCTTTCCAACAAATGCAGTGCAACACGGGGCAATCTCAACAACGAAATCGGCGTCCCACTGAGCCTTTGTGCCATTAAAGCCGATGATGACTTTGCCGTTATTGAAATGGGAGCCGCACAAACTGGAGATATTTCTCACCTCGTTTCTTTAGTCGACATTCACACGGCGGTATTAACCACGTTAAGTGCTGCTCATATCGGTCGTTTTGGTTCTTTTGAAAACATCATGCATGAAAAAATGCAAATATTTTCGACCTTAAAAGAGCATGATTTTGCCATACTGCCACGTGATGCGGAAAACTTCTCTTTGTTACAATCCCAAGTACATGCCACTATCATCAGCTTTGGCAAACATAAAGAAGCCGATGTCAAGTTGAAAGAACTTGAGGCTCTTACGCTACCTGTAGCAGGAGCCCACAATCTTTACAACGCAGCTTGTGCCAAAGCCATCGCTTGTGCGTGTGGCGTTGAGCAAGCTGACATTATAAAAGGCTTGGAAAACTTCAAGCCAGCTTCGGGAAGGCTGGAAAATCTCGGAAAAATCAATGGCAATACCGTCATTAATGACAGCTACAACGCCAATGTGCAATCTTTTAAAGCCGCCATTGATGTTTTGGCACAATACGAGGGCAGCACCACCTTAATTGTCGGTGATATGGCAGAACTCGGCGAACAAACCCAAAGTTCGCATGAGGAAATAGGTCATTATGCCAAAAACAAGAACATCAGCCACCTTTTAACCGTTGGCACAAGCTCACAAAAAACCGCCGAAGTTTTTGCCGAAAACAGTTTTCATTTCACTGACCTTCGACAATTGCAACATTATTTACAACAAAACTGGCACGACCTTGGCACCATTCTTATCAAAGGTTCACGCAGTATGCATTTAGAAAAAGTTATCAAAGGCATATTGTCCTCGGAGAAAGTCGCATGATTTTATGGATTGCCCATTCTTTGCAAAGTGATTACAGCTGGATGAATCTTTTTTCTTATGTTTCCTTTCGGGTCATCATGGCGGCTTTAACGGCATTATTGCTGAGTGTGTTTTTAGGCCCTGCCTTTATTCGTAAATTACAAGCAAAACAAATTGGTCAAAATGTTCGTTCGCTTGGTCCCAAGTCACATCTTTCCAAGCAAGGCACACCAACCATGGGTGGTGCCTTGATTATTTTTTCAATTATCGTATCGTGTTTGTTATGGGCAGATTTGTCTATCAACTATATTTGGGTGTGCTTATTCGTTTTATTCGGCTTTGGTTTGGTTGGTTGGCTGGATGATTATAAAAAGTTAATCCTTAAAAACTCCAAAGGCTTATCGGCCGCTTGGAAATATGCCTTGCAATCCTTGTTTGGCGTAACGGCAGTTTTGTATTTGTATTTCTATGGTGATGACAGCCTAACAACACAATTGGTCATCCCCTTTGTCAAAGACTTAAACTGGTCATTGGGCTGGCTTGTTATTCCACTGGGTTATTTCGTCATGGTTGGTTCATCTAATGCGGTTAACCTAACCGATGGACTTGATGGCTTGGTTATCATGCCGGTAATTTTAGTGGCACTGGCATTAGGCGTGATAGCGTATTTATCGGGGCATACGGTGTTTTCGCACTATTTGTTCATTCCATATATTCCCAATGCGGGCGAATTGGCAATTTTTTGCAGTGCAATTATTGGGGCTGGTTTGGGCTTTTTGTGGTTTAACACCTACCCTGCTGAAATGTTTATGGGTGATGTCGGAGCCTTGTCATTAGGTGGGGCTTTAGGCATTGTCGCCATAATCACTCGCCAAGAACTGGTGTTTTTTATCATGAGCGGTATTTTTGTAATGGAAACCATGAGCGTGATATTACAAGTGGGTTCTTATAAACTCCGTAAGAAAAGAATATTCAAAATGGCTCCTATCCACCACCACTTTGAACTTAAGGGCTGGCCTGAGCCTAAAGTTGTGGTGCGTTTTTGGATTATCGCCTTGATATTTGTATTGATTGGTCTGGCAACATTGAAGATAAGATGATGAGTAGCAGCAAACAACAAGCCAGTAAAATTTCATCCAACAGCTATTTTGTTGTGGGTGTTGATTTTTGGTTGATGCTTTGTGCAATATGCCTGATTTGCATCGGTATCGTCATGGTCGCATCGTCTTCTCTACCAATTGCTGACAAACATTACGAAGATGCTTTTTATTATTTAAAAAGACACATTATATATATTACATTGGGCATCACCATGAGCATGATAATTCTTGCCATGAAAATGGATTGGCTACAAAAATTATCCCGCATTTTGATGGTAATCGCCATCCTACTGCTGCTTGTGGTTTTGATTCCACAAATTGGCGTCAAAATAAATGGTGCCAGACGTTGGATTAATCTTGGCTTTGCCCGTTTTCAGGTGGTTGAAGCGGTTAAACTAGCGATGATTGTCTATCTGGCAGGATACATTGTTCGCCATAAACAAGGCGTACAAAGCCGATTTTTTGGTGTCATCAAACCCATAATACTGGCAGTTGTGATAGCCTTTTTACTGCTGTTACAGCCTGATTTTGGTTCGGCAGTTCTGTTGTTAATTATCACCTTGTTTATGGTTTATATTGCCGGTGCCAGATACCGAGATTTAACCATTCTTGGTCTACTCAGTGCTTCTTCTATGGCGATTATTGCCATTGCTGAACCTTATCGCCTCAAACGCCTGAATACCTTCCTCAATCCTTGGGAAGTGCAATATGACGGTGGTTTTCAGTTAGTCCAAGCCTTAATTGCCATTGGTAGAGGGCAGTTTTCAGGTGTTGGCATCGGCGGCAGTGTGCAAAAACTTTTCTATTTGCCCGAAGCACATACGGATTTCATTTTTTCTGTTTATGCCGAAGAAATGGGCTTTATTGGTGTCGTCTTATTGGTGCTAATCTATGTTGTCTTTATCCTCAGAATATTTTCGATTGCCAAGACGGCCTATAATTATGGGAAAGATTTTGCTGCCTATGCCTCGGCTGGCATTGGTGTTTGGATTGCTTTGCAAGCTATTTTGAGTATTTGTGTCAATCTTGGCTTGTTACCAACCAAAGGCATTACTCTGCCCTTTGTGTCATCTGGTGGTTCTGCCATTATGATGAATTTATTAAGCCTTGCCATTGTGCTGCGTGTTTCTTATGAAAATCGCTTACACAATCTCAAGGCCATCCGTAAATTTCGCAAAAAACAAGCACAGGGTGGCATATGAAAAGTAGGAAAATTGTCATCATGGCAGGCGGTACTGGCGGGCATATTTTTCCAGGCATTGCGGTTGCTCAAGCCTTGCAACTACAAAATGTGGATGTTTTGTGGTTGGGTGCTATTGGCGGCATGGAAGAAAAAATAGTGCAAGCCCATAACATTCCCATAAAACTGTTAGCGATTAAAGGACTAAGAGGCAAAGGTGTAATCGGCTTGTTGGCTTTGCCTTTTAAACTGCTAAGTTCTACTTGGGCAGCAAAAAAATATTTAAAACAAGAAAAAGTTAATGCTGTTTTAAGCATGGGCGGCTACGTGGCAGGACCTGGCGGGCTCGCAGCCAAACTCAATGGCATTCCCTTGGTGGTGCATGAACAAAATTCAAAATTTGGCATGACCAATAAATATTTAGCCAAATGGGCTAAAAAAGTGCTCACAGGCTTTAATCTCAAAGGCTTGTACCATTCCCAATGGGTTGGAAATCCCATACGCCAAGAAATTGAAAACGTGAAAAAAATGAGCAAGCACGACAACAGGGTAAACATCTTAGTTGTTGGTGGCTCACTGGGGGCTCAAACCTTAAATAACACCGTTGCCACATTATTGTTGCCTTTGCTCACAGCAAAAAGAATAAATATAAAACACCAATGCGGGAAAAACAAACAGCATGACACCATCAAAAACTATAAAAAAAGTGCCAATGTCGAAGTTTTGGAATTTATCGACAACATGCAAGCTGCTTACAGTTGGGCTGATTTCATCATTGCCAGAGCGGGTGCTTTAACCATCGCAGAAATCAATGCCGTAGGTTTGCCAGCCTTGTTAATCCCCTACCCTTATGCTGTTGATGACCACCAAAGTGCCAATGCACAAAATATGGCAGAGCACGAAGCTGGCTTTATTTGGCAAGAAACACAAAGCTCCGATGAATTGCTGGGTTTGATTAATAAATTGGTCGATGATGCCGAACTAAGACAAAACATGGCAAAAAACTCCAAGTCCTTGCATAAGAAAAATGCCGCACAAAAAGTGGCAGAAATTTGTTTACAGGTGGCATCATGACACATCTCAACCCTGAAAATCGTTTTGTCAATCGCATGAAA
>CAZQMH010000028.1:14488-15896 GCA_964594435.1 uncultured Alcanivoracaceae bacterium | reverse complement strand
TCCCGATGTTATTATAGTGAAAAGGTTCAAAATAAAACTCACATTCATTTTGGTTTGGATCTGCAAAGATACTACGCAAATCTAAATAATCAAAGTCATTCTCATCTACAAAATTATTAACGAATTTATTGAGAGTAAGATTTGCATTTTGAAAGTTTACAGCATATTTTAAAAAATTGCTTTCTGGTAATAAAATAATTTTTATCTTTAAACCTTTATCTAACGTATTCTTAATGAGCAGAATCCAGTTTTGCAAAATTTTAGTTATCTGTTTATCGGGCATATTGCCAACTAAAAAATTAGCACTACTTGAATTCTTAACACTACAATATCGTTTGATGTATTCTTCGGTTGTAGAAAGTTTGTTATTCTTTAGTTGAATTGATTTAGCACTGATAATGCAGTCGGATAATGTATCTATTTTATATTGACATGTGGTGCCATTTAAATTTCGTGAATATTTTAATATGTTAGCACGGTAGTGTTTCTGAAAATTATTGATTTGATCAAATCTCAATATGCTGTTTTTTAGAAAATCTTTTATATCTTGGAAATAGATAATTAATGCAAGTCTTTTATACCAAAGCTTTTCTTTACTGTGTCTCGAAAAATTATCATAATCAACAAAGTTGGAATGGCTTCTAAATGGCCAAGTAAGTTTAAACTGAGCATTTAAATTATCAAAATGACCAAAATTACGTTCCGTCAGGCCAATTATGATACCTTTTAAATTTGGCATATTTGCTATTGACCAATCAATTGTTGTTTGCATAGCAAGAAAGTCTGAGTTTGCAAAACTCATGCGTATGTGCGAATGTAGATTTTTGATTTGCCTCTTTAATAATCCATGGTCTATACCCCAGTCAGTTTTAGAGTCTCCTATAGTAATCCATTCTATTTTATCAAGACCATATTTTTTAATTGCTTTATCTCTATATATGGAATTTCCAAGAAATGAATGCGGAGCAACGTATTTTTCCCAAGCCCCATACCTTAACAATGCTTCAAGTAGCGTTGCTAAAATAACCAATAGCATGATTGGTAACCAGAATTTTTTGTGTAAAAAATATTTAAACATAATATTTGAGGCTTGTTTTAAAATTGAAAGTACATAAATGAGGCGGCTTGATTTGGCTGAAAAAAGATGAGCAACAGAGCAAATAAGGTTTGTAACGCGACGTAAGGGAATGTTCCCATTGTTGCACTTTTGTCAACCAGTCTTAATTTTGCCGTTAGGTAATGCATTACAGGCAATAATAATATGACGGTTACGGCTACTATTTTAAATTTAGGGATGATAAAAGCACCTTTCATGGTGGCAATATTACTGATAATCATCCAGCTATCGGAAAATGCTTGGGCTCGAAAGAAAATCCACGCAAAACAAACCAGATTGAATATTAAAAAC
>CAZQMH010000028.1:0-14478 GCA_964594435.1 uncultured Alcanivoracaceae bacterium | reverse complement strand
AATGACTTTGTATTGCAAATTCCATTTGAAAAAATGATAACGGTCAATGATTCGTTCTATGGCAAGATAAACGCCATGCAGTATGCCCCAAACGGCAAAGTTCCACGAAGCTCCATGCCATAAACCACCTAAAAACATGGTTAAAAATAAATTTCTCATTGTCATCCATGAGCCTTTTCGATTACCACCCAAACTAATATAGAGGTAATCACGCAGCCAGCGAGATAAAGTCATGTGCCAACGACGCCAAAAATCTTGGATAGATAGTGAAATATAGGGGTGGTTGAAGTTCTTAGGGAAGGTAAATCCCAATAGTTTTGCTACACCAATAGCAATATCTGTATAACCAGAAAAATCAAAATAGATTTGGAAAGCAAAGGCATAAACGCCGATTAAGGTCATTAGCCCAGTACTGTTTTGTGGATTATCAAATATTGGGTCGACAAAAGTTGACAAATTGTCGGCAAAAACAACTTTTTTGACCAACCCAAGCATGATTAACATGACGCCTGATTGTGCCATGGCAAAACTAAAACAACGTTTCTTATCTAATTGTTCAAAAAATTCAGATGCTCTGACAATTGGGCCCGCGACTAATTGCGGAAAGAAGGAAACAAATAAGGCATAGTCGATGAGTTTTTTACGCGGCTTCAATTCACCTCGGTAAACATCAATGGTATAACTGAGGCTTTGAAAAGTATAAAAAGAGATGCCAACAGGTAATAGAATTTCAAAAAATTGTATTTGGTAGCTAAAGCCTGCTTGCGATATGAGGGTGTTGCTGGTATCAATAAGAAAATTTGCGTACTTAAAAAAGCCAAGTATGGATAAATTGACCAATAAACTTAGGTTGATAAATTTTCTTGGATTACTGGAGCTATAACATTTTAAGCCCAGAAAATAGTCTGTAATAATCGTGACGTAGATAAGCAAAAGATAGGTCCAATTCCATTGCCCATAAAAGTAAGCACTGGCAAAAACCAAAAACCAAATTTCAGATTTCTTGGAATATTTGCGTAGAATGGCACTAACGATGAGTACAATCAGAAGGTAGATGAAAAAGTTAATACTGTTAAATAGCATAGTAAATTATCTGTTGTATTTTATTTCAGAAAATTAGCAATAAGTTGCTGGTTTTTGGGTTGGTAATTGACATCTTGCATCAAAATATTTATTTCACCTTGGGTCAGTTCTTGAACCTGCCCTGGTCTTAGTTTTTTCGGTAAAAATACACCGCCAAAACGTACTCTTTTGAGGCGATTTACTTTTAAATCTTGGGATTCCCACAGTCGTCTGACTTCACGATTTTTGCCTTCAAGTAGGGTGACATGAAACCATTGGTTGCTTTCGCCCGCTCCTGCGGCTTGAATATCGTTGAATTTTGCCGTGCCATCTTCTAGTTCAACCCCTTTTTTTAGGGCGTCGAGTTTTATTTGATCGACTTCACCAAAAATTCGGCAGGCGTATTCACGGTCGATTTGGGTGCTTGGGTGCATCATGTGGTTGGCAAAATCACCATCGGTGGTGAACAACAGTAGACCCGTTGTGTTAATGTCTAGGCGCCCAATATTTATCCAGCGTTGTCCTTTTAGCGGTGGTAAATTGTCAAATACGGTTGGACGAGATTTTTCATCTTTGCGGGTGCAGATTTGCCCTAAGGGTTTGTTGTACATTATGATTCTAAAATCTTGACTTTTGCTGGTGATAATCCATTTGCGATTTTTCCATTCAATCGTATCACCCACATTGACTCTACAACCTAACTCAGCCAACTTGCCATTGACATAGATTTGAGCCATTTTGATGGACTTTTCCAGTTGTCGGCGGGAACCAAGACCGCTGCGTGCCAATACTTTTTGGATGCGTTCGCTGGGTAAATCTATGCTAGATGTTTTATTCTTCTTCATTATTTATTTTTTTGTTGTTTTTAAATTGAGCCAAAAAGGCTTGCTCGTGGTCGTTTGCACTGGCAACGAGGTTGAGTTGTGGTATAAAATCATCGACATCTTTAATTTCTGCTAAGGTTGGCAGGTCTTGCAAAGATTTTAAATTAAAATAGTCTAAAAATTCTTTGGTTGTGCCAAACATGGCGGGTTTGCCAGGAACGTCACGATAGCCCAAGACCCGAATCCAGTCTCTATCCAGCAGTGTACGAATAATGTAACTGCTGACGGCAACTCCTCGGACATCTTCTATTTCGCCACGAGTGACTGGTTGGCGGTAGGCGATTAAAGCGATGGTTTCTAGCAAGGCACGGGTGTATTTCTTGGGTTTTTCTTGCCAGAGTTTTGCCACCCAAGCTTGTATTGTTTGTTTAGTTTGAATGCGAAAACCGCTGGCGACTTCTTTGAGCTCGATGCCACGATTTTCATAATCTTCACTCAGTTGTTGCAGAGCTTTGGCAATATCGTTGTGGTTTAATTCGGATTCACTAAAAATCGTTTGCAACCGCTTAATGGTAACAGGTTCACCCGCTGCCAATAATACCGCTTCAATAATGTTTTTTATCTGCCCTGTTTCCATTTATTCTGCTCCAGTTAATGCGAGGGATTTGATATAGATTTGCCCATAGTTCTCACGTTGAGTAATATCTAAAATTTGTTCTTTTAATAATTCTAATACCGCCAAAAATGTGACAACAATGCCTTGTTTACCTTCCTGCGGATTAAATAAAGACTCAAAGGTGAAAAACTTTTTTTCTTGCAGTTTATCAAGTAAGAAAGTCATTTTATCACGCACGCTTAAAGGTTCACGTTCAATTTCATGAGAAATCTTTAAATCCACCCGAGCCAAAACGTCTTTGAAAGCCAGGATTATTTCACGCAGAGACACATCTGGTGGTGCCACATAACTTTGCTTGTTTTCTACATGGATGCTGGTTAGCAGGTAATCGCGGTATTCACGAGGCAATTCGTCAATGTCGCTGGCTGCTGACTTAAAGCGTTCGTAATCTTGCAAACGTCGCACCAATTCGGCACGTGGATCCTCTTCTTCGCCATCATCTTCTTGTATTTTGGGCAATAACATGCGGGATTTTATTTCTGCAAGCATGGCAGCCATAACCAAATATTCTGCTGCCAACTCAAAATTCATGCTACCCAACAGGTTAATGTATTGGATGTATTGTTGCGTTATTTCGGTGATTGGTATATCGAGAATATTAAGGTTTTGACGTCGAATTAAATACAACAACAAGTCCAAAGGCCCTTCAAAAGCCTCAAGAATAACCTCCAAAGCCTCTGGTGGAATATACAAATCGGTTGGCATTTGCGTAAAAGGTTTGCCCTGTACGATGGCAAAAGGCATCTCTTCTTGAACGGGCATGTGCTTCTTATCAGACAAAATCAACCTCGCCTTTGCCTTGACGTATTATTTGCGGGCCATCATCCAAAAGTTCGACAACGGTAGAAGGCTCGGTTGGGGTGTAGCCCGAATCAATAATAAATTCCAGTGCGTGACCAATCAAATCATTGATTTCTTGAGAGTCAAGTTCTTCGCTGTTGGCGTTGTGAATTTCTAAAGATGAGCTCATAAAAGGTTCGCCTATTTCCTTGACCAATGACCTGACAACTTCGTGATTGGGTAATCTTACGCCTATGGATTTACGGTGTTGGTGCTGTAATTTTTTTGGTACACGTCTGGTTGCAGGCAAGATAAAAGTGAAAGCACCTGGCGTGTGGGATTTGATAATGCGAAAGGCAATATTATCAACAATCGCAAATTCACTTATTTGCGAAATGTTTTCACAAATTATGCTATAAAAGTGCTGCTTGTCAATATGACGTATCTTGGCTACGGTTTTTAAAGCTTGGACATTATCCATCGCCCAACCAATGCCATAGCCTGAATCGGTGGGGTAAACAATAAGATTGCCTTGTTTTATGGCATCTGAGGCTTGTTTTATCAAACGCGGTTGTGGGTTGTCGGGGTGGATGTAAAGAATTCTTGCCATTGTTATTAAACCTTTACAAAGCGATTTTCATCACGGTTTTTGGCAACATGTTGCGGATCCCAAACCATGCCATTCATGATAACCCATGCCCCTTCTTTTAAGGTTTGTACTGCCGCAATGGCACAACCAATATTAAAATAGGCATCGGTATTTTGAAACCGTGCAGGAGTGAGCGCGCCAGTTAAGACGATGGTTTTACCCTTGATGCCAGATAAATAATTGGCTGTTGCGACCATGCTATCGGTTCCGTGGGTGATAAGAAAATGACGCTCATCGGATTTTTCAATGATTTTTTTCATCAATTCACGGTCATCATCATTGATGTACAGGGAGTCTTTTTTCATCAAGGACATCACCTCAAAATGAAAAGCAACCTTATAAGAATGCAGTAAATCACCAATGACGGGTGTGCCAATTTGGTATTCGCTGGCATCATCAAAATAGAGCTTGTCGATGGTGCCACCAGTGGTAATTATTTTGAGCCGTTTCATTAAAATTCCGCACGAATGTAAAAAAACACCATTTTATCCATAAATGCAGTAAAACCCAATTCATATTTAACAACTTATGTTGCATAATACCATAATCGACAAATTTTTAACCTTTTATGCCTAGAGTCAGCTTTTATTTTATATTTTTTATCTGTTTTTTTGCGACACCTCACGTGCCTGCACAGGCAGAATCTCGCCCAGAAGCTGAACAAAGCAAGCAACAAGATGCAGCAGAAAACATACAAGCCCTTATTTCTGCCACCGAAGTTGCCTATCAGTTGCGAAAAAATTATGGAATTTCAGGTTCGGTTTCACTCAGTAAAACTTTATGGCAAATTTTAAACTCCTACAGTAATCAGCAACAAGCCCAAAACCTCTGGCAAAGTGCCATTAATACTGTCACGAATTTACCTAAGGAAGAAGCTCAATCAGAGCCCTTGACATTTGATTCACGCTACCATTTTGGACAAATCTTGATTCATGCAACTCACGGCATGAATAGTGCGAATTGGAATAACAACCTGACAGGAACAAGGGTTACCAAAGCCAGTTTAAAGGCTTTTTTCGACAGTTTTGATGATTTAACCATTTATTTGCAATTGGAGGATGTTTGGCAAATTCTACTTGCAGACATAGCCAAACAGGAAACCATTCAATGGGACGAGGTGTTCTTAAAAAGTCTAAATTTATTCAGCCAAGAACCCACAGAAGAGAAAAAGGCGTTGCCGAAAGTACCAAAAAAGAGGACAAAAAATACACAACAAAAGCAAAAGTTAGATTTTTCTGTTTTCCTAAGGCAATGGCACAATAGCGATAACAAAAATGAACTGCTAGCAAAGCTGCTGGCTCACAACTCGGTAAAATCAAGCACTCATCGTTACTTTATTCATACCATGTTGCAGTATTTGTTAGAAAAAAAGAATCAGCACTTTCTGGCAGCTTCTTTAAGTTGGTTTTCTTTCAGTCAACAATTGTATGACCATGAGCCTCACTACAGTACCGAGCAAATAAAATTAATCGCGGCTTTTCTAGAAATTGAGGATACCTGGTTTTTAGCACATGAGGCGGAACTATTGGCTGTTGACATGCAATTGCCTGCCAAAATTGAGAGCAACTTTCATCGTTTAAAAGCAGTTTTTTCCCAACATGAGGGCGATTTAAACCTGAACAATGACAACGAACCACATTTCAGTCATCTATTTGAATTATTATTGCCCAGTTTAGATAAATACATGCACTCGCCTTTTCGCAAAGAAATCATGCAAAATTTAGAAGTGTGTTTTAATATCAGCGAAGAATCTTTGCCATTGCCGCAAGTACCAATTGAACAAGATCAGTTTGAAGGTTGCCTAAAAGAGATGTTTTATGCGGCAAACGACAAGGCGAAATCGCGGGAGTTGGCAGGTTCTTTGGTTAAAATTGATACCCAAGCGGCACTGGATAGGGCTTTGAAACTACCACCATGGCAAAACATTAACATCAACTATGCCAATAATGCCAAAGAAAACTGTTTGCAAGATAGTATGCAATTGGTCAATCCCTTTGAATGGTCGTTGGCAGCGGAATCGATTATTTGGTTTGCCGACAGGTGGCCGGCTTATATGCAAATCTACCCACATCCCAACGAGATGGCTGAGGTTATCAAAAATGGGCAATCACTGTTAGATGAGCCGCCATGTTTAGAGGCACAGCCAGATAAAATTCTGCAAGACAATTTCCAACAAATTTCCCAAGCTTGGCAAAACACCAAGGCTTTGAGTAAAAAAGTCGTCGATGAATTTATGCGCAACAATCTACGTGTTGGCAGTGATATAGATTTATTAGGTGACATGAACAGCCAAAGCACTTACCGAGTGAAAGACAGCAAAATAGCAGCCTGTGATGTGCAAAATGCTTGTGGCGTGCATCTAAAACTGGAGTCATCGCGTGCATTATATGCCTTGTTTCCCAATCACCTGTTGGTGGCAGATCAACTGCAAATGGGTTCTTTAAAATTGTGTTATGATGACGTCGGCTGGGAAAAACGTCGCAGTGCCCCAACCCATCTCGACAACGACAATGTCGCTAATTATTATGGGCACTTTAGTTTTTCACTCAAGGGCTATTACGATGAGAAATTAGTGTTTGAAAGAAAAATAACAGATAAAGAAGAATACTTATACCTTTTTGCTGAAAACAGCCCAATAGTACAAGATACTTATTGTCCTTTACCTATTGTCGGTAAAAAAATACCAACCAAACTAAAAAGAGGCACATTTGGGCTTGTTCCTAATCGACTCACATTTTTGACCGCTTCACGTGTTAATGAAACAAAAATAATGCAAGGCAACTGGCAAAAAGGAGCCGAATGGATTAATGAAATTCTCCGTGACACCGCTTTGGTCGTGACCGAAAATAAGCTAGAAAATTTGCAGGCAGAAGTTCAACAAACCTATCAGTTAAAAGCCAAACAATTGCAAGATACAATATACAAAAGCCTGTTAAATCGCATCAGCACGAAATCAAAAGCACAACAAGAACTGTATGCATCATTTGCTACCATGCAACGGCTAACTAAAAAATTGTACGCCAATATCTATCTACTGAAAATGAACCAACTGTTGAATAATGATGCAATTTTTGGCATGTTTTTTGGAATAAACAGAATTTTTGATGCAAAAACAGTACAAGAATTTTATGAAAACCAAAATAATATCAGCTTATTATTTTCTGCCATTGATAAAAATATCGAAAAAAACTCAATTCGTTGGAATGAATGGCATAACAACTTGTCCAAACCCTATATTGCAAACATAATATACCGCCTTAGCTTAATTTATTAAATCTGTATGATTTTATGAATGACGTAGGTCTATAAACTTACTCAAATACATAACGAACCAATGAATAAAACAATCAATTACCTATTTTTACTTATTTTACTACTTGTCATCAACCCTGTTTTTGGTCAACAGCAAGATGATTTTTTGGATGTTGATAAAGCTTTTGTGCCTGAAATATCGGTTGTTGGTCTTGAAACCATAAAAGTTAAATTTAACATAGCACCAAAATACTATCTTTACAAACACCGCTTTAAATTCCCTAATGATGACAAAGCGGTGCAGTTTGAAGCTGCCCAAATCCCTGCGGGACATAAAAAAAATGATGAGTTTTTCGGCGAGGTAGAAACCTATCATGATAGCGTGGAAATCACCATCCCTTACCGCAACCAAGAGGTCAAACAAACGACTCAATTCACCATAAAATACCAAGGCTGTGCTGAAGCGGGCATCTGTTATCCACCGCAAACAAAAACCTTTGACATCACCTTGCCCGTGCAACAAATTGCCAACAACACAACGAACAACCCTTTTGGTGAAACAGCTCCCCGAAATTCATTGGGTCTCAATTCGGCACAGCCTGCTGGTCAAATTGATACGACATTGCCTGAATTAGAAGCCTTCAAGCTGGAAACCATCGCCATGGACGAACTCACTTTATCGGCACGATTTACCATGAGTCCTCATGTTTATTTGTACCAAGACAAGGTTAAATTCACCTCTTTAACCAAAGGTATCACCATCGAAGAAGTCACTTTTCCGAAATCTGAAAACAAAAATGACCCACATTTTGGTGATGTGGCGGTTTTCTACAAACAAATTGAAGTTGATGTGAAAATTGCACGGGCTGAAAACAGTAGCACAGACTTACAGCTGCAAGCAGAATTTCAAGGCTGTGTCGATGAAGGCATTTGTTATCCACCCATCTCTCGTATCATCGAGGTTAATCTTCCTGCCAACACAACCAGCATAAAACCAAGTGCAACAAAATTAAATCTTAGTTCCGATACTCCAGCTCAAGTTTCTGAACAAGATGCAATACAATCGAAATTAGAAAACCAAGCCATTTGGAAAATTGTGCTAAAATTTTTCATTATTGGACTGGGTTTGGCATTAACGCCCTGTGTTTTTCCAATGATTCCAATTTTGTCAGGCTTGATTGCGGGACAAAAAAATATCACCACATCAAAATCCATCACACTTTCTGTCATTTATGTATTGGCTATGGCGATTGCTTATACCATTGCTGGAGTGGTCGCCGGAATGCTCGGAGCCAATATTGCCGCCGCCTTGCAAACACCCGCAGTTATCATCACGTTTAGTATTATTTTTGTCTTGTTATCGCTGTCAATGTTCGGCTATTATGATTTGCAATTGCCAGCATCTTGGCAGAAAAAGCTGATGAATATTAGCAACTCTCAAGAAGGCGGCAGTCATATAGGTGTCGCGATTATGGGCTTTTTATCCGCCATCATTGTTGGTCCTTGTGTGACGCCAGCTTTAGCAGGAACGGTGTTGTACATTTCAAATTCGGGTAGCCCTGTAGTTGGAGGTATTGCACTGTTTGCCATGTCTATTGGCATGGGCGTACCTTTGTTAATTATTGGTGCAACAGAAGGCAAATGGATGCCTAAAGCAGGTGGCTGGATGAATGTTATCAAAGCCTTTTTTGGTATTGCTTTGTTGGCAATGGCGATTTGGTTTTTATCACGCATCATTCCTGGGCCTGTCAGTTTGGCATTGTTTGGTGTTTTGGCATTATTGTCTTCTATTTTTTGGTACCGTTATGCTATCAAAAACATTGCCAAAGGCAGTTCTCTGATTTTTCTCTTTTTGTTTTTCAAAATCGCCCTCATAGGTATTGGCGTTGTCGAACTTATTGGTGCCAGTCGAGGCAATTCAGATTTTATGCACCCCTTAACCAAGCATGAATTTATTTTTAAGATGATTAAATCCTATGACGATTTGCAAAAAGAAATAAATAATAGCAGCAAAACAGTGATGCTAGACTTTTATGCTGACTGGTGTGCCAGTTGCAAAGAAATGGAATCCTTAACCTATGCCAAGCCAGATGTTAAAACAGCAATGCAAAGGTTTACTGTTTTAAAAGCGGATGTAACGGCTCAAGATAAAATTGATAGAGAACTCATGAAACGATTTAATATTATTGGACCTCCTGCGATATTATTCTTTGCAAATGATGGTAAGCTATTGAGCCAATACAGTTTCTTTGGCTTTAAAGATGAAAAAGATTTTCTGCAACATTTAGAAAAAATCAAATAACTTCCCAGTTTTTTAATAAAAATCATTGTCAAATCAAGTGCTTGGTGGCAAAATGTAAACAATGTTAATTTATACCCAAATCCTGATATAGAAATCACAATGAGAGCACAAGCCCTTAATGCACCTAAGAAATCGTCAAAAAGCTTAATCACCAATCAGGTGGATTTAGTTTTCGTCAATTCCTTATGCACATCAAGTGCTTGCACTCTTTATTGCGATTCACTATCGGGATTTGGGTTATATATGGGAGAAGTATGAAAATTTACATTCTAGAAGATGATACCGACCAGTCGGAGCTCTATGAGTTATGGCTAGAAGAGTACCAATGTAAAATCTTCGATAAAGCACGAGATTTAATTAAACAAATACCTTTTGAAGTACCTGATGTACTCTTGATTGATTGGAATTTACCCAAAGTTGATGGCTTAGATGTTTTGCATTGGCTCAAAGGCAGTCGTTATGAAAATATTCCAGTAATTTTTCTTACATCCAGAAATGATGAAGATGATATAGTCAAAGCACTTTCAGATGGTGCGGATGATTATATTACTAAACCAGCCAACGAAGCGATTTTAAAAGCCAGAATCAATGCCGTTACCCGTCGATTGAACAACAAAAATGAAACAAACACACAGAAATCAGGGTTTGATTCGACACCTTATGTTTTCAATAATAAGAATAACAGCATTGCCTACAAAAATGAGAACGTCTCATTGACCCATAAAGAATACGAGCTGGCGTTGTATTTTTTCAAAAACGAGGGGTTGCTCATCTCCCGTGATCAATTGCTAGAATCCATTTGGATTAAAAGTTCAGAAATCAGCACCCGCACCGTGGATACTCATATTTCAAGATTACGCAAGAAACTCATGTTAAGTGGAGCACACGGTTGGAAACTGGTTTCTATTTATCACCAAGGTTATAAACTCATCAATCAAAATAAGGCATAGTAAAGATGACAAAAAAAAACACAACACAAACAGCTGATTCTGTTGCACAGATAAGAGACATATTGTTTGGCGAACAAGTTAAGATTATTGAGTCACGTTTTGAACAATTAGAAAAAAGTCTAAACCTATCAATCGAACAGCTATCAAAAAAAATAGACACGGTAAATAAAGATTTAGGCACAACCATCACCCAAGTCAACCAAGAATTGGGCAAGAAAATTGAACAATCAAATAATCAGCTGCAAACCGAAAGCCTGTCACTTGCACAAGAAAATGCAGAAAACATTAAAAAACTAGAACAAGCAATCAACAATAAAATTATCGAAACCGAATCTGATTTGCTTAACCAAATTCAAACAGGTTTACAGAAACTCGATAACAAAGCCAGCCACCGCAACGAATTGGCTCAATTATTGCAAGAAATGGCAAGCAAGCTTGCAGATTAAATCACTGATTCACTCAAGCACATGAGCCAAGAACGCGATCTTCTTAAAAATTTACTGCTCAAAGAAGAGCTGGAGGTGCTTAATCAGCTCAAACAAAAGGTTCTCTCTCAAGAACAATTTACCCAAGAAGTCGCCAGCGTTTTAGCCACTGCATTAAAAAGAGCACATAAAAATGATGCAGAGCTGAACAAAGCTCTTTACCCGCCAATCAAAAAAGGCGTGCTCAAGGCGTTTAGCCAAAGCAAACAATCAATAATTGATGCTTTGTTGCCAATCATGGGCTCGCTGATTCGCAAAACAGTATCCAACAGTATTAAGAAAGTGGTCGCCGACATCAATCGTGTTCTTGACCAACGGCTGTCATTTAAAGCCCTTAAATGGCGGTGGCAAGCGCTTAAAGCTGGCGTACCTTATGCTGAAATTCTTTTCCAAAAGACCATTCGTTACCAAGTGCAAGAACAGTTTCTCATCAATCGCAACAATGGTTTGTTAATCGAACATGCTGGAGACGATGAATTACTAAAAGACAACAATGCCATTTCAGCCATGTTGACCGTTATTCAGGATTTTATTCGGGATTCCTTGCAATCACCCAATGCCGATTTGTTAAGTACCGAAATTGGCGACAAAGTTATTTTGATTTCCACCGGACCACAAGCTTTTTTAGCCTCAATCATAAAAGGTTCGGTTACCGAGCGATTAAAGGAAAAATCACAGCAATTAATCGAAAATATTCATGCCAAGTTTTCATTGGAATTATCCGAAGAAGACTCCTATCGGAACATGCCAAATGTCAAAGAGTACTTGAAAGAACATTTGGTTTTAAAAAATATCACAAAAGAAGAAAAGAAAACCAACTGGCTACCGTGGGTTGTGGTTCCTGCATTGATTATTGCGGGTTTTTCATTTCTGGCATACAAACGTAACCAGCAGTTTGCCGCCATTGAACAAAAGGCAGAAAAAATTGAAGGCTTTTATTTGCAATCGGTGCAACGCCAAGGCAACCATTTTCAAATATCAGGCCTGCTTGACCCGCTGGCAGATATTTCCGCCCTGCAACAAGACAATATCACATTTAAAACCAAACCTTTTGTGTCCTTAGATACCAGCATGGTTGGCAAACGCATTCAAAGGATTGTGGATGAATACCCAAGTATTTCTTTTGTATTGAACAACCATCACCTGACACTCAATGGCACAGCCACGCAAAAACAAAAAACAACCTTATTGCAACGCCTCAACAGCCTCAACGGCATCAACAAATTGACCGATAATATCCGCCTTGATAAACAACAGCGGATAGCAGCCATCCTGCAAAACTACCAAGTCAATTTCAAACTCAGTGAACAAGGTCTCAAGCTGATAGGCACAATAAACTATGCCGAACACAAAAAATTACTCCAACAAATCACCCAAGTGTTCCCCTCGCTTGCCATCAATCAACAGCAACTAGAAATAAGTGATGCAACAGAAAAATTAATAGAAAAGATAAATTCGGCTGTTATCAATATACCCAAATGGCAACAAAAAGAGCCACAAACAAAGCAAGTAGCAGAAATAGTTATCAATAATTTACATTTACTTTTGCAAAGAAGTCGTACAATAGAGCTAGAAATAATAGGAAGCAGTGATTGTCATGGTCGAAAAAGCGATGAGTATTCGCAACATCGAGCAGATTTTTTTAAAAATGTGCTAAGGCAAAAAATCAACGCACCTCTGCTTATTACGACGGCTATTGAAGCGTGCCAATCCTTTGCTGATGATGCCAGTACAGAAAAACAAAACGTAAAATTGAAAGTAAAATTAAAATAATAACAAAATGAAAATAGCCAAAAAAATATGCCTCATTGGTCGATTTGCGGTTGGTAAAACCAGCCTTGTTAAGCAATACATCGAGCAGCAATTTGGTGGCAAATACAAAACAACGGTTGGTGTTAGTATTTCTACCAAAAATATTATTGTTGATGACACGGAGTTGGCTATGGTCATTTGGGATATTGCAGGATTTGAACAAGATGGGCATTATCAACATTATCTACGTGGCGTGCATGGTCTGATTTGGGTATTGGATGGCACAGAGCCAGAATCTTTCAAAATCTTGGATACCATCAGTCAATCTTTACCTGAAATAAAACAAATTCCATCGGTTTGCTTTGTCAACAAACACGATTTAAAAGACGAATGGATGATAACAGACAAAGAAATTGCATCATTAAAATCGTTTAATTATGCAGTTTTTAACAGCAGTGCTAAAACAGGCGAAAATGTAGAGGAAGGTTTTTACAAATTGGCACAACTACTTTTAAACTAAGATGCTTCCTGAAATTGTACAAGAATTCTTACTAAAAAACAAAGAACGAGAAGGCTGTTTTTGTCTGGCATTAGATGATGAACAAAAAATCGTTCAATTTTTCGGCAACCCCGAATTACTCAACATTAAAGTTCCTATCTTTAACGACACAATTTACCAATACATACCTGGCGTCTTAACCGAAACATTTGACAGCGATTTTGAAATACCTTTTTATAATATTAGCAGCACCCACGTGTGCAATATTTATTTTTTAAAATTTCCAGCTATCAGTTATATTATTTTGGTTGATAAATCAGAGATTTTTCAAATCACACAAAAATACCAGCAATTTGCCCATGAAGATAATATCTCGAAGAATAAATTCAAACGCTTAGCACAACAACTAGAAAAAACGCAAAAAGAACTCACCCATGCCAACCAAGAAAAAGCCACGCTCATCGCCATGCTTTCTCATGAGCTGGGCACGCCTCTGACCTCTATTTTGGGTTATTGCGAACTCTTAGAAAAAAAGGAAATAGCCTCCGAAAAAGGGCTGAAAACCATCTATCGCAATGCCCATTACCTGAAAAACATGATAGAAAACACCTTGCTATTTGGTCGTTCAGAGGCAACGGAAGTATCCATCGAACACGAAGAAATAAAGCTCAATGAATTATTTGCTAACCTAAAATCAACCCTGTTGCCCAGTGCTCGCAATAAAAATTTGGCTTTAAATTTCGAGACCGCAGATTTGGCAAGCACCGTGATTTATATTGATGCAACCCGAACCAAGCAAATTTTAATAAACCTGTTAAATAATGCGGTAAAATATACCGAAAGTGGCAGCATAACTTTGTCATTCTCACAAACCCAAGGAAATTACATTTTTTCTGTGGCAGACACAGGTTTGGGCGTGCCACGTGCTATGCAAGAGTCAATTTTTAATCCGTGGAAACGTCTCAATGCCAACAATGAAAAAGGAGCTGGCATTGGTCTGTTTATCAGTCAAAAAATTGCCCAAGTATTAAATGGGAAAATAAAACTTAAGCATTCCTCCACTAAAAAGGGCTCCGTCTTTCAGCTTATTCTGCCTGTTGGCAACAAGCCGCCAGTAAAAACAGAAGTTGTGCCACAAATCGAGGAAAAAGATTTATCTAAAACACTGTTGATTATTGATGATGATGAGGATATTTTGGAATTAATTGCTATGATTTTAGCCGACAGTCATTTAAACATACAAACAG
>CAZQMH010000027.1:0-16068 GCA_964594435.1 uncultured Alcanivoracaceae bacterium | reverse complement strand
CAAATGTGCAAGATACCGATGGTGATGGTGTCAGTGATGGAGTGGAATATCCGCCTGCTGCTGTGCCAGTTAGCGACCCATTGCTTGGCGATTTGATTTTTAAGCATGGTTTTGAATGATTTTCGCATGTCGGGATTTGGGGTTTAGAGGAAACAAAAAATATTTATGCGAATAAAATCATTTGTCGCTCATGCTCCTAAAAGTTTCTTATGCTTGTGGTTTTTGCCAATTGGCTATGATTTTTTGGCGAACACGAGAAATGGTCAGTTCATCGGCGGGGGCATCTTTGGTTAAGGTTGTTCCTGCTCCGATGGTTGCACCTTTGCCGACCACAACAGGCGCTACTAGTTGCGTGTCAGAACCAATAAATGCACCATCTTTAATGATGGTTTTGAATTTATTGACGCCATCATAATTACAGGTGATGGTGCCTGCACCAATATTAACATTGTCACCAATTTCACAATCGCCTAAATAGCTCAGATGAGATGCTTTTGAGTTCTGCCCAATATGCGTTTTCTTGGTTTCGACAAAATTACCGACTTTTGCTTTTTTTGCTAGCTTGGTGCCAGGTCGAAGTCGAGCAAAAGGTCCGATATCACAATCACCATCAGTGACAACATCTTGCAATACGCTGTGCGAAGCAATACGTGTGCCTTTGCCGAGTTTGCAATTATGAATAATACAATAAGCACCAATACTGACATCATCCGCTATTTCATTGTTGCCAGAAAATAGGACACCAGCATCAATGCTGACATCGATGCCACAAACAAGATTTCCACGTATCTGTACCGATTGCGGGTCGGCTAAATAGACTCCTTGCTGCATTAAGTTGTTTCGCAAGCGTGTTTGTAAAATTGCTTCACACTCTGCCAATTGCACGCGGTCATTAATGCCTATAATGCTACGCGAATCCTGCACAATTACGGGATGAAAGCTTTTGCCTTGCTGATGGGCTATGGCAAGAATGTCTGTTAAATACAGCTCGCCTTGGGCATTATTCTTATTAATTTGAGCTAACCAATTTTGTAAATCTTGTGCACAAGCCATAATGATGCCCGAATTAATTTCATTTATTTGTCTTTGTGCTGTACTGGCATCTTTTTC
Organism: uncultured Alcanivoracaceae bacterium; assembly: GCA_964594435.1. Lineage (GTDB taxonomy): Bacteria > Pseudomonadota > Gammaproteobacteria > Xanthomonadales > Marinicellaceae > NORP309. The sequence continues at coordinate 14,958 of CAZQMH010000027.1, read as the reverse complement.
TTCGACTATTTGCTCAACCACATTATCTTTGGTCTTAATAATGCGACCATAGCCAAACGGATTGTTCATTTTGGCAGTCAGCACTGCTTGTTGAAATTGTAATAATTGTGCCAAATCTTCGCTTTCAATTAATGGTGCATCGCCCACTAAAACCAGTACTTTTGCATCAGTTTCCAGTGCTGGAAGTGCCAATTGCACGGCGTGACCTGTGCCTTGTGGGTTGGCTTGTTGTACCCATGTGATTTTTTCATCTTGCAAATGATGTTGCAGTTGTTCTCCTTGGTGACCATGAACCATGATAATTCTCGATGGTTTTAATGCTTGTGCAGATGATAAAACTTTTTCAATAACAGTACTGCCAGCTAAAGGATGCAAGACTTTTAATGTTTTTGATTTCATGCGTGTCCCTTTGCCTGCCGCAAGAATGATGATGTTTAGTTTTTGCATGTAAATCTCTGATATGGAATAAAGGATTACCTTAGCAAATATCTTTTTGAATGCCAATCAAACTTTAGGAATATTTTTATAAAATCCAAAAGAGAAAGCATAAAAAAACCACTCAAAAGAGTGGTTTTTTTGCTAGCTGAGAAAAGTTATTTTTGCAATGCGTCTCTTATTTGCGTTAATAAAACTTCTTCTTTGGATGGTTCTGGTGGCGCTTCTGGAGCGGCCTCTTCCTTTTTCTTCATATTGTTCATGCCTTTGACAACCATGAAAATAGCAAAAGCGATAATCAAAAAGTTAATCATGGTCTGCACAAAATTGCCCCAGTTTAAAGTAACAGCAGGTTTATCACCAACCGCTTCCTGGATAACCATAGAAAGGCTAGAAAAGTCAACGCCACCTAGCATTACACCTATCGGCGGCATGATTATGTCATTGACAAGTGAAGTGACAATTTTACCAAATGCACCTCCAATAACGACACCAACAGCCATATCAACCACGTTGCCTTTTACCGCAAACTCTTTAAATTCTGACATCATACCCATAAAACTATACCCTCATTTGTATATTAAAAAAGCCAATCATAGTTCAAAAATGCAAAATTTGCAAATTCTCAATTGTAAACAATTTTAAAGAAAACCTTCAAGTGCACGGATAATAAAGGTAATAGAAGATTCTTTGCTCTTTGTGCTAGCACAAAGGATTGGAATAAGTTAAAATGCCCATCCAGCCGATAATCACTCAGATAATTACAAATTATGCACGAATCAAACTTAGATTCTGTTCTTTTTGCTGGACAAAATAAAGCAATTCTCGCTCTTGAAGATGGCACAGTATTTTCAGGAATTTCCATTGGTTTTAACGACAATAGCGTTGGTGAAATCGTTTTCAATACCGCCATGACGGGTTACCAAGAGATATTAACCGATCCTTCTTATGCACAGCAAATCGTTACCTTAACTTATGTGCATATTGGCAATACGGGTTGCAATACCGCTGATGTTGAATCGGAAAAACTGCATATTAAAGGACTGGTGATTAGGGATTTACCCAAGTTAGCCAGCTCTTGGCGCAATCTAATAAGCCTTGATAAATACCTTGAGAATAACAAAGTTGTAGGTATTGCCAATTTAGATACGCGAGAACTCACAAGGATTTTGCGTGAAAAAGGGGCGATGAAAGCCTGTATCATGACAAAAGATATTGATGAGCAAAAAGCGGTTGAATTCGCTCAAGGTTTTGCAGGTTTAGAAAATAAAGATTTAGCCATCGAGGTTACTTGCAAAGAAACCTACCAATGGATGCATGGTGGAGAATTTGATTTAGCCACTAACGACTTTAATGAAACACCAACAAACAATTATAAAGTGGTGTGCTACGATTTTGGTGTCAAACACAATATCTTGCGTATACTTGCTGATTTGGGTTGTAACATTACCGTTGTTCCAGCCGATACATCAGCAGATGATGTGTTAGCCATGCAACCTGATGGCATCTTTTTATCCAATGGCCCAGGCGACCCTGCGGCTTGTGATTATGCGATTAATGCGACACAACACTTTTTAAAATCGGGCATTCCCCTATTCGGCATTTGTTTAGGTCATCAAATTCTAGCACTTGCCAGTGGAGCCCAAACCATGAAAATGAAGTTTGGGCATCATGGTGCCAATCATCCCGTACAAGATTTAGCCACAACCGAGGTGATGATTACCTCACAAAATCATGGTTTTGCGGTGGATGAAAGCATTATTCCTGAGAATTTACAAATCACACACAAATCCTTATTTGATGATTCGGTGCAAGGCATTAAACGCCGTGATTGTTTTGCCTATAGCTTTCAAGGGCATCCTGAGGCAAGTCCAGGCCCGCACGATGCCAAAAAATTATTTCTGCCCTTTATAAAAGCCATGCAGGAGAATAACAATGCCTAAACGCAGTGATATAAAAAGCATCTTGGTGTTAGGCGCAGGTCCGATTGTCATTGGGCAAGCTTGTGAATTTGATTATTCTGGCACACAAGCATGTAAAGCTTTGATGGATGAAGGTTACCAAGTGATTTTGGTTAATTCCAATCCAGCCACCATCATGACCGACCCTGAAACAGCCGATAAGATTTTTATTGAACCGATAAACTGGCAAACCGTTGCCAAGATTATCGAACAAGAACGCCCTGATGCGTTATTGCCAACCATGGGCGGACAAACGGCGTTAAATTGTTCTTTAGATTTGGTTGCTCGTGGCGTGTTGGCAAAATTTGGTGTAGAAATGATTGGAGCCACGCGTGAAGCGATTGATATGGCGGAAGACCGTGAGTTATTCAAAAAAGCCATGACCGAAATAGGACTTGGCACGCCTTTGAGTTTTCTTGTGCATGATATTGAAGGTGCTCGAAAAGCACAAAAACAAATCGGCTATCCCGTTATTATTCGCCCTTCCTTCACCATGGGTGGTAGCGGTGGTGGCATTGCTTACAATTTAGAAGAATTTGAAACCATCACCGCTAATGGCTTAAAATTATCACCAACCACCGAAGTGTTATTGGAAGAATCTTTATTGGGCTGGAAAGAATTCGAAATGGAAGTGGTGCGCGATAAAAAAGACAACTGCATTATCATCTGCTCGATTGAAAACCTCGACCCTATGGGCGTGCATACCGGTGATTCCATCACGGTTGCTCCAGCCCAAACTTTAACCGACAAGGAATACCAAATTTTGCGGGATGCTTCTTTGGCAGTTTTGCGTAAAATTGGCGTCGATACGGGTGGTTCAAATGTGCAATTTTCGATTAACCCTGAAAATGGGCGAGTGATTGTGATAGAAATGAACCCACGGGTTTCACGTTCATCGGCTCTTGCTTCCAAAGCCACAGGTTTTCCGATTGCCAAAGTGGCAGCTAAATTGGCTGTGGGCTACACACTTGATGAATTACAGAACGAAATAACAGGCGGTGCCACGCCCGCTTCCTTTGAGCCAAGTATTGATTATGTGGTCACCAAAATACCACGTTTTGCTTTTGAGAAATTTGCCAAGGCCGATAATCACCTGACCACACAAATGAAATCCGTTGGTGAAGTGATGGCGATTGGTCGCACCTTTGCCGAATCTTTACAAAAAGCCCTGCGTGGTTTGGAAACAGGCTTAAATGGTTTGAATTCATTGGTCAACCAAACAGATTTAGACAAAGGCTTTGATTTGAATACCGAATTACGAGAGCCAACTCAAGATAGATTGCTCTATGTTGCCGATGCTTTGCGTTTGGGCTATAGCGTCGATAAATTGTTTGCCATCAGTAAAATTGACCCGTGGTTTTTAGCCGAAATAGAACACATTATTAAAGTTGAACACGCCATTAAACAAAGCAATGATATTAATGCTAGGCAAATGCTGGCGATTAAACAACTGGGATTTTCCGATAGCCGCATTGCTGAACTCATGGGCACAAGCGAAAAGAAACTCACGCAACTTCGCCATGATTTTAATATTCGTCCCGTTTACAAAAGAGTGGATTCCTGTGCGGCAGAATTTGATGCCACTACCGATTACTTTTATTCGACTTACGAACTAAACTGCGAAGCCCGCCCGACCAACAACAAGAAAATCATGATTTTAGGTGGTGGCCCCAACCGCATTGGGCAAGGCATAGAATTTGATTATTGTTGTGTACATGCAGCATTGGCACTAAAGGAAGATGGTTTTGAGACCATCATGGTCAATTGCAACCCTGAAACCGTTTCCACCGATTACGACACGGCAAATCGTTTGTATTTTGAACCTCTAACCCATGAAGACGTGCTAGAAATCGTCAACATCGAAAAACCGCATGGCGTGATTGTGCAATACGGTGGGCAAACGCCGTTAAATTTAGCCAATGGTTTAAAAGCGGCTGGTGTGCCAATTATTGGTTCGCAACCTGAATGCATTGATAGGGCTGAAGACCGTGAGTTATTCAAAGCCATGTTGGATAAACTCGACCTCAAACAACCGCCTAATCGCATTGCTAAAAATGTTGAAGAAGCGGTCGAATTGGCGAATCAAGTCGGCTATCCTTTGGTGGTTCGCCCTTCTTTTGTGCTGGGTGGTCGAGCGATGGAAATTGTGCATAACGATAACGAACTCAATCGCTACATGAAAGAAGCGGTTAAAATATCCAATGATTCCCCTATTCTTTTGGACAGATTTTTAGACCATGCGATTGAAGTCGATGTGGATATTATCTGCGACGGGCAAGATGTTTTTATCGGCGGCATTATGGAACATATCGAACAAGCAGGTGTGCATTCGGGCGATTCTTCTTGTTGTATTCCACCCTTTTCCTTATCCGATGAGGTGCAAAAGGAATTGGGCAGGCAATCGGGTTTAATGGCAAAAGAACTGGGGGTGATTGGTTTAATGAATACCCAATTTGCCATTCAAGGTGACGATATTTATATTCTAGAAGTTAATCCAAGAGCATCACGGACAGTTCCTTTTGTTTCCAAAGCCAGCGGTTTACCGTTGGCAAAAATTGCCGCACGTTGCATGGCAGGCATCAGTTTAAAACAACAAAATGTCAAACAACGATTAAAACTCAACCATTATTCCATCAAAGAACCCGTTTTCCCGTTTCTTAAATTTCCAGGCGTTGATCCAATACTTGGTCCAGAAATGCGTTCCACCGGCGAAGTGATGGGTATTGGTAAAGAATTTGGTGCCGCCGTTGCCCGTGCCAAACAAGCCAGCGATACCGCTATGCCCTTACAAGGCACAGCTTTTATTTCCGTGCGTGAAGCCGACAAACAACAAGTGATACCATTAGCCAAACAGTTACAAGATATGGGTTTTGAACTGGTGGCAACAGGCGGCACGTGCCAATTGTTGCGTGATAATGGTTTGTATTGCGAACGAGTCAACAAGGTGATGGAAGGTCGTCCGCATATTGTCGATAAAATCAAATCCAAAGAAATTGATTTTATCATCAATACCACCGAAGGTTCAAATGCTATTGCCGACTCGTATTCCATTCGTCGTGAAGCCTTGCAACACAGCGTCAATTATTCCACCACTATTTATGGAGCAAAAGCGACTTTAGCAGCTTACAAACACCTGAATAAGCAGGCGATTTATTCGCTTGATGAATTGCATGAGTTGGTTTAGCCAAACAGACCAACAAGGGTTATTAAAACGGTCATGGCTGCATTATTTTTTTTGGTTTTCTAAACGTGGACTTTTTATGTTTTCTCTCACACTTCAAGCACAGCCATTAATGATTGCTCATGCAGGCGGTGGTATTAATGGCATGAATTACAGTAATTCTATAGAAGCCTTAGAGGCTAACTATGCAAAAGGTTTTCGAGTTTTTGAAATAGATTTTTCGTGGACACGTGACGAACAGCTGGTTTGTTTGCATGATTGGCGTAAACGATTTAAAAAGGTTTTTGGGGTAAAAATCAAACAAGCCCTGACTTACCAACAATTTCAGCATTATTTAGACGAAACTCAAGGTGTGCATCCCTGTACGCCCAAAAGTTTAGCCAGTTGGTTACAAAAACACACAGATGCGAAGATTATTACAGATGTTAAGCATAATAATATTCGTGCAATTAAAAAACTAAAGGCACAATTTCCGCACATGGTTGAACATTTTATCGTGCAATTCTATCAGCCAGAGGAATACGCCATTTTAAAAAACATGGGCTTTTCGCAACTTATTTGGATACTTTACCAATATAAGGGCAGCAAAAAATCGGTAGTGCATGCAGCCAAACAGATGGATTTAGTCGCCGTGAGCATGAACCGTTCGTTGGTCAAAAGCACAACCTTACAAAAACTGATTGCTGCTGGGCATAAGATTTTTGTGTACACCATAAATAAACACAAAAAAGTAAAACTTCTGCAAAACAAGTACCATGTGAGCGGAATTTATACAGATTTTTTAAACCCTTGAAGCATTTATTGCAATTTACGACGATTTCCATTGCCTCAGCGACAAATCCTTTTACAATATTGTTTTTATGCAAAATAAATTATTATGATAAAGCCACAAGTTATTGAAGATGTTGTTGATAAAATTGGGCAACTGATACCACAAGATTTAAAAACATTACGCACAGAATTTCATCACAATGCCAAAGCGGTTTTGGTTGCGGGTTTAAAAAAGATGGATTTGGTTACCCGTGAAGAATTTGATGTGCAAAAAGCAGTGTTAGCCAAAACACGTGAAAAATTAAAAATGCTGGAAGCTGAACTGAAACATATCCAATCGACTCAATCGACTCAACCATAAAGCTAAAAACCACTAGAGGAACTTTCACGGATGTCAAAATTAGCCATCATTTATAGCAGAGCTCAAAATGGAATTGATGCACCTTTGGTTCGGGTCGAAGTGCATTTGAGTAAAGGTTTGCCTGGTTTGTCCATCGTAGGCTTGCCTGAGACAGCGGTTAAGGAAAGCAAAGACCGTGTGAGAGCTGCTATTTTGAATACCCATTTTGATTTCCCCCAACAACGCATTACCATCAATTTATCGCCAGCGGATTTACCCAAAGAAGGTGGTCGTTTTGATTTGCCCATCGCGATTGGCATACTGGTGGCATCAGGACAAGTTGCCGCTGATCGGCTCAAGCAAACAGAATTTATTGGCGAATTATCTTTGGGTGGACAGTTGCGTTCAATTACTGGCGTTTTACCCGTGGCAATTCAAGCCGCACAACACAAGCGTGTTTTGGTTGTACCGCAAAGCAATGAAGCAGAGGCGGCACTTATTTCTGATGGTGTTGCCAAAATCGCGGATAATTTGTTGAGTGTTTGTGCTTGGATGAACCATATGGATGATTTGCCTACAGCGGTTATGGCACAAGTGCAACCCGAAACTTCACCTGCCGACTTGGCTGATGTAAAAGGACAAAAGCAGGCAAAAAGAGCTTTGGAAATTGCGGCAGCAGGTGCTCATAATTTACTTTTTATTGGGCCTCCTGGAACGGGCAAAACCATGCTTGCCAGCCGTATGCCGAGCATTATGCCGCCGCTTACCGAACAACAAGCTTTAGAATCTGCTGCCATCACATCAATCAGCGGCAAAGGTTTTGTCATTGAACAATGGTTTAAACCACCTTTTCGGTCACCGCATCATACGGCTTCGGCTGTTGCTTTGGTTGGCGGTGGTTCCAATCCGAAACCAGGAGAAATATCACTTTCTCATCATGGTATTTTATTTTTGGACGAATTGCCTGAATTTTCGCGTCATGTTTTGGAGGTATTACGTGAGCCCTTAGAATCGGGTAAAATTACCATTTCACGGGCAGCGAGGCAAGCAGAATTTCCTGCAAAATTCCAATTGATTGCAGCAATGAATCCCTGCCCTTGTGGTTTTTTGGGTGATAGAGAACGTGAGTGCACGTGTTCTCGTGCCCAAATTGAGCGTTATCGGGCTAAAGTTTCAGGGCCTTTGTTGGATCGAATTGATATGCACGTAGAGGTATCGAGAATACCCCACAAGCAATTACGTATGATGCGTGAAAATATTGAATCAAGCCACACAGTCAAGCAACGTGTGAGCACGGCTCGAAGCTTACAATTACAAAGAAACAAAGGCAAGCCTAACGCTCAGTTGAATAATGAAGAAATGGAATTGTTGCTCAATATTCCAGAAAAACACTTGGTGATGTTGGAAAATATCGTCGAAAAACTAAAACTCTCCGCCCGTGCCTACCATCGTATTTTAAAGATTTCACGCACAATTGCCGATTTGGATGGTGTTTTGGAAGTGCAAAAAAAGCATTTGTTAGAAGCCGTCTCTTATCGTTGCTTGGATCGGGATTCGGGATTATCCCAAATCCAGATATAGAAAATACGATGCTAGCACAAGTCCTTAATGTACCTAGAAAATTCATAAAAAGCCTTATCACCAATAAGGTGACTGCGGTTTTGATGATTTTCCTATGCACATCAATTACTTGCGCTATCTATCGTATTTCTATATCTGGATTTGGGATTATAATTTCGGTATAATAAATTGTGTGCCTTCAATTTCTAACACCACACCCTCTGGGATGATGTCTTTGACCAAGGCATGTTCCTCAATCATATCATCAATGACAAATTTTTCGCCATTGATTATTGCCATGCGATTTTTGGGGTTTTCATCAAAAATATGAACATTGAGTTTGAATTTTGGAATATCCTTACGAATACTGAAAGGTAATTGGTAGACATAGAGGTATTTTTGTTTCCTCACCCCTGGTTTTGTCTGTTTGGGCTTTTTTGCGACTTGTTGCTTGTGTTGTTTTGTATTGGGTTTTGTTATTTTTCTGTCTATTTTGGGGCGAATGGCAGGGTTGCTTAGGCGTTCTTTTAGGCTTCTTTTTTTGTCTTGTTCGGCTGTTAACACGGGCCGGCTGGAGTTTGAGGATTTGGTTGGACTTTTGTTTTCTTCTGGCTTAACGGCAACACCATTTCTCACAACAGGTTCGGGCTTTTGATTTTTCGGAGCTGGGCCCAAAACTATTTCAGCGACGGCATTTTTTTCGGCTTCTCGGCGGAGCAATTCTTCCTTGACTTCGTTATTATTGGGTTTTGCTTTTTTTGGTTTTATTTTTTTTGCTGGATTCTTATCCTGCTGGGCGATTGTTTTAGGTGCGTTATTGGTGTTAGCATCACGGTCATCATTATTGTTATTTTGCCAAAAATCATAAGCCAAATAAGCAGCTATGACAACCGCAAAAAGAAGGATTATCTTTAACGAGTTATTTTTTGAATCATTTGACTTTTGAGCAAAGTTGAAATTATCAATTGAGCTTTTGCTATCGTTTCTTTGTTCTGAAGATTTTTGTAATGAATCTAAAATTGTTGACATAAGTATATTATTCTTGCGTTAGTGTTGGACCATTATAGGCCATGAGGCTCAATGCCATTTGTGTTTCTCGTCCAATAATACCATCGGCGAGTAAGCCTTGTTGTTTTTGAAAGGTTTTTATCCAGTTTTTCAATTGTTTAGGGCTAATTCTATCATTTGCCAGCGTGTTTGCCATCTCTAATGACCAATTTGTTAATGTTTTTGCCTCAGATTTGATTAAAAGTTCGGCAGGCATAGGCCACAAAACAAAATACGTGCCAAGCCATTGTTGCTCTAACCATTGTTTGTTTTTGTAAATGAGTTGTTTATTTTTATCCAGCAAACCCAGCGTGTTATTGTTTTTCTGTTGTGCCAGAACTAGCAAAGAATCGTCCTCTAACTGCAATAAAACGGGATGATTTAGCTTTAAAATTTGTTTTAAATTACCTTGTCGCCGCAGACACGCCATGCCTGTATCAGTCGAATTTGGGCATTTGAGTTTGTGCCAGTTTTTATCATTTTTGGCTTCCCAAAGTTGAAAATACTGTGCCCATGCTTGTGATGTAGAGGGTTTTTCTAGGGCTTCTTGTGTTGCTGATAGTTTGTTTTTGATGTTATCTGTGGTTTTTTTGGTGGGCGTTGTTGCATCGGTTTGTGCATGCTTTTGTTGAGTTAATTGATAAGACAACAAGCCGATGGCTGTTAATAATACAAATGTGCTCACAAGCCATACAATTGGGCGTGATGGTTTTTTTTGAAATTTTTCTGGCAGTACTTCTGATGCTGCTTGGGAGATGTGTTTTTTATTTAATTGTTTAGCACTATCATTTGCAGCCGCCAATAAAGCACGATCGGTTAAAACATTAATCAAGCGTGGAATACCTTGGGTGGCTTGATGTATTTTTTTTGCAACGGCTAGGTTGATGATGTTTTTGTTGCCACCGGCGACGGTTATGCGATGTTGCAGATAGGCAAATGTTTCATCGATAGCAAGTGGTAACAAGTGATAACGAGCACTGACACGTTGTGCTAATTGTCGTAAATCATCTCGCCGCATGGTTGTGCGTAATTCGGGCTGCCCAATTAAAATAATTTGCAATAGTTTTTGTTTATCGGTTTCAAGATTGGTTAAGAGTCGCAATTGTTCCAAAGTATCTCGCGGTAAATTTTGTGCTTCATCTATTATCACAACGGTATTTTTACCTTCTGACCATGACTTAATGAGGTATTTATTCAGCTTATCCACCATATTATTGAGCTTGCCTTTGATGCCTCGCAGTGGAACTTTAAGCTCTTTGCAAATATTTTCTAACAACTCCAATGGGGTAATGGTTGGGTTTAAAATGAGGGCTATGTTGGTGTTTTCAGGAATTTGTTCCAATAATAAACGGCTTATAGTGGTTTTGCCAGTTCCAACTTCTCCTGTCAATTGCACAAAACCCGCACCACCACCACGTGATATGCCATACACCAAGTGAGCTAAAGATTCCTGATGTTTTTGACTCAGAAACACAAACTTTGGGTCTGGTGTTATGGAAAATGGCGGTTCATCAAAACCGAAGTCGTCTAAATACATATTTTTTAATCAAACTGGTGTAGAGAATTGGACAGGTTTAAAATTGAAAGTTCAATTATAACCTAAATCATAAGAGTAAACACGTTTGAGATAGCAAGTCACTCATAAATCCCATTTTGGTTTCCCCATAAGCTTATAGTTTCTTTTTCCTTGTTTCCTAGCTGATTATTTGTTTCATTCTGTGATAAAATACTGCAAATTTTTAAATCAACAAATAACCATGAGGAATTTTATGTCAGTTTTAGATAAGTTACAGACTATTCGCAGTGCCAAGGGGCGCGTCATTACAAAAGGCTTAAGCGATGCCATAATCAAGCAGTTTTTAGCCAGTGATCCACTATTAAGTGTGGCTATTGAAAATGCTTATGATAATTTTTTAGCGATAAAAGCTGAGTTTCCAGCTTTGATTGACTTGGATGAAACCGCACAAATGGCACAAGTGCAAGAAGATTATGTTAATTTTTACTCAGGCGATGCGGTTAATCCTTATGTTTCTTTAGCTGGCAAAGGTGCGTGGTTGGTCACGCTAAAAGGTGCGATTATTCATGATAATGGCGGCTACGGCATGTTAGGCGGCGGTCACGCTCCTGATTTTGTCCTAAAAACCATGTCACGTCCGCATGTTATGGCAAATATCATGACGCCTTCGGTTTTGCAAATGAAATTAAGCCAAGCCATCAAGCGTGAAGTTGGGCATTCTCAAGGCAGTTGTCCATATGCTAAGTTTTTATGCATGAATTCAGGTTCTGAATCGGTAACCGTTGCCGCAAGGATTTCAGACATTAACGCCAAAAACATGACCGCCGAAGGTGGCAGACATGCGGGCAAAAAAATTAAAATCATGAGCCTAAAAGGAGCGTTTCATGGTCGCACCGATAGACCTGCTCAATATTCTGACTCGTCGCTACCTGGCTACAAAAAGAACTGTGCTTCATTTGCCAAGCGTGATAATCTAATCACCATTCCCATCAATGATATTGCCGCACTAAAAGCCGCTTTTGCTCAAGTTGATGCCGATAATATTTTTGTCGAGTCCTTTTTTATGGAACCGGTCATGGGTGAAGGCAATCCAGGCATGGGTGTGAATCGAGAATTTTATGATGTGGCACGACAATTGACCAAAGAGCGTGGTACTTTATTACTTATTGATTCCATTCAAGCGGGATTACGTGCTCAAGGATGTTTGTCTATTGTTGATTACCAAGGATTTGCGGGTATTGAGCCACCTGATATGGAAACGTATTCTAAAGCCTTAAATGCTGGGCATTACCCGCTTTCTGTGTTGGCGATGACCGATGCTACTGCCAAACTTTATGTTAAAGGCGTTTACGGCAATACCATGACAGCCAACCCAAAAGCTTTGGATGTGGCGTGTGAAGTATTGGCACGAGTGGATGCGGATTTTAGACAAAATATTCTCGTTCGCGGTCAAGAATTTGTCGAAAAACTCAATGGCTTGCAAGAAAAACTTGGTGGCAAAGTCACCAATGTTCAAGGCACAGGCTTATTGTTCTCCTGTGAACTTGCCCCAGAATTTAAAGCCTATGGCACCGATTCGATAGAAGAATATTTGCGTCATCATGGCGTTGGTGTGATTCATGGCGGAGAAAACTCTTTGCGTTTCACACCGCATTTTGCCATTACCTCAGCGGAAGTGGATTTAATCATCAATGCCGTTGAACATGCCATCCTCAACGGTCCAAAAGCCAATGCAGTTGCTAAAGCGAGTTAACAGAATATGTCCACCAAAGAAAATTATATTGCAATAAAACAAGCCCTCAATGGCGAAATAGCCTTTGACAGTGATGTAACCATAAAAGGCTGGGTCAGAAATCGTCGGGATTCCAAAGCAGGATTTTCCTTTGTCATCCTGCACGATGGCTCGTGCTTTGACGGCATCCAAGTGATTGCTGACAACACACTCGCCAATTATAACGACCAGATAAAACACCTGACCACAGGCTGTTCAGCTATTATCAAAGGAAAGCTGGTCAAATCAGGCGGCAAAGGGCAAACGTGTGAAATTCAAGCCCAATCGGTAACAGTGACTGGCATGGTAGAAAATCCAGAAACCTATCCCGTGCAGCCCAAACGCCACAGCATGGAATTTTTGCGTGAAGTCGCCCATCTGCGTCCTCGAACCAACACCTTTAGTGCCATGACCCGCGTGCGTAACACCTTGGCTCAAGCAGTGCATCGGTTTTTTCATGAACGTGGATATTGCTGGATAAGCACCCCAATTATTACTGCCAGTGACTGCGAAGGAGCGGGTGATATGTTTCGGGTGACGCAATTGGATTTAGCCAATTTACCACTGAATGAACACGGGGCAGTTGATTACAGCAAAGATTTTTTTGGCAAAGAAACTTATTTAACCGTCTCTGGGCAGCTCAATGCCGAAACCCATGCCTTGGCACTTTCTAAAGTTTATACCTTTGGTCCAACGTTTCGAGCTGAAAACTCAAACACCACACGTCATTTGGCAGAATTTTGGATGATAGAACCAGAAGTTGCCTTCAATGACTTGAACGACAACGCTGATTTAGCAGAAGATTTTCTCAAATACGTCTTTCAAGCCGTGTTGCAAGAAAATGCCGATGACATGCAATTTTTCGACAAATTCGTACAAAAAGGAGTGATTGAACGCTTAAAATCGTTTGAAACGGATGCGTTTGCTCGGGTAAATTATACCGATGCCATTGAAATATTACAAAAATCAGGCAAAAAATTTGAATACCAAGTGCAATGGGGCATTGACTTACAAACCGAACACGAACGCTATTTAACCGAGCAACACTTCAAAAAGCCAACAGTCATCATGAATTATCCCAAAAGCATCAAGCCGTTTTATATGCATTGCAATGACGATGGCAAAACGGTCGCAGCGATGGATGTTTTGGTGCCTGGAATTGGTGAGTTGATAGGCGGTTCTCAGCGTGAAGCTCGTCTAGATGTCTTGCTTGAGCGTATGGCTGAACACAATTTGAACTTAGAAGACTACAAATGGTACACCGATTTACGCCGTTATGGTACAGTACCACATGCTGGATTTGGCTTAGGCTTTGAACGCTTGGTGAGTTACGTCACTGGTATTGCTAATATTCGTGATGTTATCGCTTTTCCACGAACACCAGGCAATGCCCGTTTTTAGGACGCGTTGCGAAAGAAGGCTGATTTTAGAAAACACAAAAAAGAGGTAAACAAATATGGTAACAGCTCGCAAAAGAACAATAAATTTAGACATAACGCAGTATTATCAATGTCAGATAGATTCCGTTCGTAATGCTTTTTTATATGGTAAAGATAAATACAGCGGCAAAAACTATGATCATCGTGCCCAATGGATTCAAGATAAAATTTTTGAATTGTCAAAAATTTTCTCCATAGAATGCTGTGCTTTTGGCATCGCACCACGCTATGCTAGCATTGTCATTTATATTGACCACCACAAAGCTACGGCATGGAGTGATGAGGAAGTGATTAAACGTTGGACAAATATGTATAACCACTCTCAAACTCGTGCCTATTTGTTTGAGAAAGACAAGCTTAACAAAAAAGAACAAGCAATCAAACAAGCGGAAATAGAACGCTACCGTGCCAATCTCATGAGCATTTCATGGTATATGCGCAACATCAGTGAGTTTATCGCCAGAGCTGCCAATAAAGAAGACAATGAAACAGGACGATTTTGGCGTGGGCGATTCAAAACCCGAGCCTTGCTTGACAAGCAAGCGGTAATTTTAACCATGATTTATACAGAATTATTGCCAATGCTGGTTAATTCTGAAAAAGCCTTCAAAGATGCAAAATGCACGTCTTCTCACCTGAGAACAGGCACTTCACGCAAAATAAAATCACTCTCAATTCGAGATAAATTTGTTCCCATTAGTAAAAAAGACTACCTTCAGTTATTACAATTGAGCAAAAATGCTCTAACAAGAGGAGATGAAGTCATCACATCAAAGCCCTTGTTAAAGCTTTTACAAAAGCTCAAGTTTGATGAAAAAACGTGGCTCACTCAAATCAAAGAATTTGAAAAGAAGCAAAATATTGTCGGCAGTTTTGAAGCCCGCAAAGCCTTTCGGCAAGCACAGCATGAAGAATAAGTTAGGAGCTTATCGGAGAA
>CAZQMH010000026.1:0-16104 GCA_964594435.1 uncultured Alcanivoracaceae bacterium | reverse complement strand
CTTGTTTCTCCATCTATATCCTTAAATACAGATAAAGATTCAGACCCAAAGTCGATAGCAGGAGAATTGGGTTGAACATGGTAGTTGACTCCTGGGACTAAAAACTTTGGATCAGGGCTATTATCAAGAATAAAATTTGATAGGTTGTTGGTTCTGGTTAGTATTGACCCTGTTGCACCGGGATCAAAAAACAAATCAACATAGAAAGCACTGTTATCCCAAGCAATATTGCTGTCCAAGTTAATTGTTGCGGATCGAGCTGTAACTATTGCTGGGGTTCCCGTGGCATTATCATCAATGTCATTCCCTGCAATTGTATTGTTTTGTAAATTAAGCACTCCAAAGCGTACATCAAATAAGCCATCGACAGTTGTACCACCCAACGGTATATTATCATTGTGTAAAATCATGGAGTTTTTAATCGTCAGAATAGCATCTGATGCTCCTAAATAGGATAAAATAGATGATCCTGAAGATTTATTGTTTTCAATCCAAATACCATCCAAAGTAGCATTGGATGTACCAAAAATGGAAATCCCTGAAGATGTGCCTGTTGTTTGATTTTCAGATAACTCTCCACATTTTCCCTGACATGGATAAACTGAACTTTGTGTAAAATTGAGTGTGCTTGTCGCCATTGTAATGCCACCAGCAACAGTGGCTGTATTGCCTTTTATTTTGGCATTATATAGATTCGCAGTTGAGTTTAACTCTAAACTAATGCCGCCTCCATTACTCGCTTGATTAAGATTTATCCAAGCTTGATCGCCTTTGAGCTCTACTAGGCTAGAATTTGTTCCAAAGACACCACCTCCTTCATTTGCTGAATTGGATAATATATAGGCACCGTTAACACCATTACTGGCATCTAAAGTTAAACCACATCTTTCTAAATACACTCCTCCACCATTTCCAGAATTGTCATTATCCGAATCTGCGACATTTCCCAGATTAAATAAAACACCATTGTTTCCAATAACGGCATCGCCATTCAGCAAAATAGTCCCATCTCTACAGTAAATTCCCCCTCCATCACCAGTAGCACTGTTTGATGCAATATTGCTGTTGTTGGTTAAAATCAAATCACCATTGGTCATATGAATGCCAGCACCTGTGGTCGATTGGTTGCCAAGGACATCGACATTATTCAGTGTCACGTCCATTCTTTGTGCGGAAGTTGCAATTCCTTTACCCGATATTTCAATACCTCCACCAAAATCAGCATCGACTTTGCCTGCAAAAATAAAAAAATCATGAAAAGTCGCATCCATACCGCCGACAGTATCGGTGAGTTCAATGATGGAATCATTAAAACTCATGCCAGTACCATCCAAGGTTGTTTTGCCCAAAACCACCGCACTTGTTCCGCAATGGTTGTAGCCACCTCTAAAAATAAATGATTTGTCATTCACATTAAAAGTGGCATCATTACCAGAAAAAGTTTCGTTGGTTACACGAATGGTTTGCCCCGTAACTTCAGCATCCACAGCTTGTTGGATCGTTTGATAATTACAAAGTGCAAAAGAGCCTACGGTGACATAGCTTAATCCTTTTAATGACTCTTGTTCGAGTTTCTTTTTCTGTGCAATGATTTCAGGAGATTGAAATGCCCGTTTGAAAGTGAGGTGTTCCTTGCCTTTTAACCTTTCTTTTTCTTGCCAATGACGTTCTAATAAATCCGCCTGTTGTTCAGGCAATAAGCTATTAAAGAACTTCTGTTCACTGACGTTCATCATTGGTGTTTTATCAGTTTTTTCTAACTCAATATTGGCAATACCCACAGCCGATGTGCTGATAACAGTTGTTAGAATTAATATCATCGTAATTATTTTCATTTTTGTCTCGCAAAATGTTATAGATTATGGTGA
Source organism: uncultured Alcanivoracaceae bacterium (assembly GCA_964594435.1). GTDB lineage: Bacteria > Pseudomonadota > Gammaproteobacteria > Xanthomonadales > Marinicellaceae > NORP309. The sequence goes on along the minus strand of CAZQMH010000026.1, from coordinate 14,236 downwards.
TATACAGTAACAAATGAAAAACAGGACAAAATTAAATATAATTATTTAGCATTTCTTTAGATTTTTCTATACCATAGATGGTTTTATAATTATTACTCTTTTACTTTGCTGACACAATTAGAACAATTTAAACCCAATGAAGTTACCTTGTTAATAGGCAAAGCTTCTGCAGGGGATATTAGTGCAATGGATAGTTTAATGCCAATTATCTATCCTGATTTAAAACGCATAGCCTCAGGTATCAGGCACAAGCAAATGGTGGTTTCCAAAACCCTCAATACCACATCTTTGGTGAATGAAACTTGGTTAAAACTACAGAAGTACGGCATCAAAGCTGAAAATCGCAAACATTTTTTTTGTATTGTTGCAAAAGCCATGCGCCAAATTTTGGTCAATTCTGCCAAGGAAAAACTGTGTTTAAAAAGAAATGCAAATCATATGACCTTAGAATCCTCTAATTTAGCCACCGACTCTGATGCACAATTAATGATTCAACTTAATGAAATTATAGAAACCATGGAAGAATCTCATGCTCGCTTAGCGAAAGTTTTTCAATTCAAGTATTTTTTAGGTTTTTCAGAAATGGAAATTGCAGAAACACTCGATGTAAATGTCAGAACCATTCGCCGTGATTGGTTGACAGTTAAGAAAATCATTCAGGAAATTATCAGTTAATTCACGAATCTCGCCCATTACATTAAAGCTTCAAGAAACTGTTGGTGTTTAATTCTTCAAAATCCCAAATTCTATTCTTACGTTTGCAGGTGAATCGGACAAAATGCCCGCTGTTGATTTCTAAAAACTGTAGAGCTAACTTGGTTACAAATTGTGCTTTTTTAATAGCTTGATATTTTTCTCTAATATCAACATGTTAAGTCAAAAATATAGCGATTCTATGAAATATGCGGGCTTATGCCCAAATCCCGATAGAGAAATGCTATTAATAGTGCAAGCAATTGATGAGCATAAGGAATTGACAAAAACCAAATCCAAAAGATTGGTGATTAAGCTTTTTGACGATTTCTCTATGAATTTTGGTTATATTTTCTTAGCTAAGAAGCATCACTGATTTCTGACCATGAAAACATGTAATAAATTCACGCGTGGTTGAGTTTCATCATAGCCCGTTCTAAAATCCATTACCCATGACTCATTTGCAGTCATATCACTTGGGGTTGACGTCCACATATATTGCGGTGCATTGGGGAAAATGGTTTTGTTCAAGGCTGGGAAATAACAGTTTCTAGCACTTAAAGTTAATATTTCTTTAATATTGGGTAAACGCCAATCATTAAAACCTGCATAGCCAATATTATTCTGGGTAGTAACAACATTAAGTGCTTGGTCCCATGAAAAACTTATAGCTAACCCATCAACACAATTGACACCACTGAGACCATAAGCACATTGTTGCCACATAAGTTTACTCTGCGTATCAATTACTGTAGTTTCTCCAGAATTATTTTGAATAATATAGCGAGAATTACTCCAGTTGTCATCTATATAATCTTTACAAACTTGCTGTGCTGAAATATTTGATGCGATAAATAGAGTCATTAAACAAGCACGATTTAGTAAAGCATTCATTGCGTTCCTCCAAGTTGTTGTGTTGAAACAAGACGCACATATAACTGATTGCTTCGTAAATCACCAGTTTCTGAACCAAAATCAAAGAAAATCAACCATGCATTTAGTGGATTAAAGGCATCAGGGGTTCGAGTCCAATACCAGTTTGATTGTGTATTTGGAAAGTAGTTTGTGTCAATTGCGGGCGATTGGGCTCCTTTATTGACTATCGAAAACAGTTCAGTTACATTTGGCAAACGCCAGTTACTTCTGCCACAAAAATTATTGCTATTACTATCATTAACTAAGGAATCCCAGTCATTAAGATAAACTCCTTCACTTTGTGGATGATTGAGACCGATTGCTGTGACTCCGCCCCAAGCATAGACGTGATTACGGTCATGAATGCCACCATCAGTCGTCTTAACTTCCCAAAGCAACCCCGTGACGTTATCTTTAACACATGACCACAGCGTGGAATTGCTAGGCAATACCGTTCCACTTGCCGAAATTTTACTGAAACTAAACCCCGCAAATCCATCACTGTTATCATTAAATTCCACATCTCTGCCTTGATGACAATCTTGCAGTCCACTTATTTGACTACTGCAAGTTAGGTTATTTGCAGTATTAGAATCTGCTGCCCAATTTTGTCCTGTATCATTCAGCTCAAAGAGAGCATACTCAAACCCGTGTATAAAAATAATATCATTAATTACACCCTGTTTTACATTATTCTGTCCCACACATTCTAATGTAAAAAACATCAATACAGGTATAAAAAACAGATGTGATGAACTAATCTTCTTCATTGTTATTTACCAATTGCCCATTCCAAAAGTGCAATAATATACCAATTGAGAGAATAAATCAAATGCCATAAATTTTAAGCCCAAATAACCTATGGTGAAATCACAATCAGAGCACAAGCCCTTTAAGCGCCTAAGGAATTAACAAAAATACTTCTGAATAGTATTTTCACGCTAATACGACTCATTGCTTGCACTCTATATTTTCTAATCTAATTCGGGATTTGGATTAAAGGTTTTCGATGCGTTTGGTTAATATGTCTATGCCTAAATTTGCGGCTCCACCTAAAGATATTCTGTCTTTGATTGATTGTGTGGCTGATATTTCGCTTGTTTCTGACTTGGCTTGTCCATAGGCATCGCGAAAGCTTGCTCCTTTTTTTACATGTGCCAGTGCTTGGTCTGTTGCCATCATATCGGGGCTTATGGCTTGTTGCATTTTTTTGCTATTGAAATTGAGTGCCTTGATTAAATCAGGCATGAGGCTCAATACTTGCTTGCTTAATAGCAGCGATTTTATCATGGGTTCTTTGCTGAGTTGCAAATCGCGTTGGTAACCTGATGGTAACGAGATTAATGCTTGAATTTGTGCCATTGCACCTTCTATAACTGCTAAACTTGCCCGCATAAGTTCTACTACATCGGGGTTATTTTTGTTCGGCATGATGGATGAGCCAGTGGTGTGGGTCTTGTTGAGTCTAATAAAATCGAACTCTGAGGTCAAAAACAGGCTTAAATCCCATGAAAAACGCCTGATATTAAGCATGACTTGGTACAGGCTTTGTAACACAACCAAGTCAAATTTTCCGCGTGAGTTTTGGGCGTACATGGGGTTGACTTGTAGGCGGGCAAATCCCAGTTCTTTAGCAACTTGTTCACGTGGCAGGTCTAAAGGCACGCCAAAGCCTGCGGCGGTTCCTAGCGGCGAACAATCGATATAGTTGAGGGTTGATTGCAGCAAATAAGCATCATCTATTAAGCTTTCAGCAAAACCAGTCAGCCATGCCGCAACGGTATTGGGCATAGCACGTTGCAGGTGTGTATAACCAGGCATGAGTGTATGGCGGTGTTTTGTTGCTAAATCTAGCACGATTATTGCCAATTTTTTAGACATTTGTTGGATGTTGGCTAGATGGTGTTTTTGGAATAAGCGTGTACAGGTTAATACTTGGTCATTTCGGCTACGTCCTGTATGGGCTTTTTTGCCTAAATCGCCGAGTTTTTCGGTTAAATAAAATTCGATTGCTGAGTGACCGTCTTCGTATTTTTCGCTGAGTTCAAATTGTTTGTTTAGGTATAAGGCTTTGAGTTCTTCGAGGCATTTGTGCAACTTAGTGTATTCTTTGGCAGTGATGATGCCAATCGTTTTTAAACCACCAACGTGTGCGATTGTTGCGGTGATATCAAAAACGAATAAATGCTTATCTAATAAAACATCATTTCCCGCCATAAAGTCCATCAATTCAGTATCAATATTTTGTTCTTCAGCAGAACTCCATAAATAGTTTTTGTTCGTCATTTATTTGCTGCTAGACCTTTTGTTGTGTGGAGATAAGAAAAAACGGTAGCTTTAACTACCGTTTTTTTAATATCCAAAGTAGGCGTTTAAATTAGCCACCGCATTTTTTGTTTTTAGCGGCATCTTTGGCTGCATCAACTGCATCGCCTTTTAATTTTTCGGTTCCACATTTGCCTTCTACGGCATCTTTGGCTGCGTCTTTTGCGGCGTCTTTCATTTTATTAGCACCACATTTGCTTTCGCCACATTTCTTTGCATCGCCGCATTTTTTGCTATCACCGCATTTTTTGGCTTTGTTACGACCGCATTTGCCTTCGCCACATTTGGATCCACATTTGCCATTGCCGCATTTATGGTTGTCTTTGCCATCTTTGCTGTCGCCGCATTTAGCTTCGCCACATTTTTTATTATGACCGCATTTGCCTTCACCGCATTTCTTTGCATCGCCACATTTTTTGGCTTTATTACGACCGCATTTGCCTTCGCCACATTTGGATCCACATTTGCCATTGCCGCATTTATGGTTGTCTTTGCCATCTTTGCTATCGCCGCATTTAGCTTCGCCACACTTTTTGGCATCGCCACATTTCTTAGCATCGCCACACTTTTTGGCAGCACCACATTTCATATCAGCTTTGCCTTCGCCACATTTTTTTTCGGTTTTCATGTTGCCGCATTTGCCATCAGCATGCTTAGTGACTTCTTTAGTGGCCTCTGTTTTTGCTGTGGCTGTTGCATTGTTAGAAGTTGCTTGATTATTTGTACAACTGGCTAACGCGGTTAGCATAAATAACATTGCTGTGATTATAACTGGTTTGATTAAGTTAGTTTGTTTCATTTTTTTCCTCTTATTTAGATTAATAGTTTATTACCGTACGTATCTTGACACAAAAAAGTTCAAAAATCTTTCAAAAATAAGACATTTAGAAAGATTTTTTATTAATTTTATCAAATCAATGATGAAAACCCCATGTTTGATGCAAATCCCACATTGGGTTATTCATCAATTATTCCCGCATTGGCGTCATTAAAAATGGTTTCATCAAACTCGCCTGCACTTTTGGCGACAATACAGGTGACTGCGGCATCGCCTGTGATATTAACCGCTGTTCGGGTCATGTCGAGCAGGCGATCTATACCGAGTATGAGTCCGATACCTTCTACTGGTAAACCGACTTGAGCCAACACGCCTGACAGCATTAACAGACCAACACCAGGCACACCTGCGGTACCAATTGAGGCGAGTGTTGCCATTAATACGACGGTTCCCAGTTGTGATAGAGTTAAGTCTATGCTGTACACATTGGCAATGAAAATAGTGGCGACTCCTTGCATGATTGCGGTGCCATCCATGTTAATGGTCGCTCCAAATGGTATGGTGAAGGCGGCAACTTTTTGTTTGACGCCAATGCGTTTTGTAACCGTGCGCATAGTCACTGGAATGGTGGCATTGGAGCTGGCTGAGCCAAAGGCAAATACCATGGCAGTTTTTATTTTGTTTAAAAAGATGAATGGATTGAGTCGAGCCAAAGTTATTAATAATGTTGGATAAACGACTAGAGCATGAATAAAGAGTACCAGTAATACAGTAAAGAAATAACCCGATAAGGTTTTTATGGCACCAAAACCCAGTTCGGAGAATACTTTAGCAATCAAGGCAAATACGGCGTACGGTGCGAGTTCCATAATAAGGTGCACTAACTTCATTATTACGCTATTGGTATCGGTGAAGAAGTCTATAATTCGCTGGCCTGCCTTGCCTGCCATGGTGGCTGCCAAGCCCAAGAGAATGGAGAAAACGATGATTTGTAACATTTTGCCCTCAGCAAAAGCTTTTATGGGGTTGGAGGGTACCATACCCAACAGCACGTCGATAAAGGACGGAGCCTGTTTGCCAACATAGGGTTCAAAATCATTGGGGATTTCAAAACCAACACCAGGTTTTATTAAATAAGCAAAAGAAATTGCCAAAACTAAGGCAACGGCGGTGGTAAACAAATAAAGAATGAGGGTTTTTCCGCCCAGTTTACCTAATTGTGAAGGCTCTCGCAATGCGGCGGCTCCACAAAACAATGAGACAAAGACCAATGGTACCACCATCATTTTTAATAATTTTATAAATAAGGTACCAACCACTTTAAACAAGCCGCCTGTCACATAGGTTTGCACGATGGCATTTTCATTCATGCCTGTGGCATTAATGCTTATTCCAATGGCTGCACCAAGGACCATAAAGATAATAATTTTTTTAGTTAAACTCATCTGTGATTTGCCTTGCTTCATAAAAGCATTAAAGTATAAAACGCTAGTGGCTTAACTACAATTAAAATAGATAAATCTGCAATAAAACCAGCTTACCGATGGTCATAGCAGTAGTTATAATCATCCAGAGATAAAAATGCAATTAAAAAAACTATGGCAAGCACTCACTACCCGACTCAATGCGGCGGGCACTTTTGTACCACAATTATTCTTACGTCTTATTATTTTTTGGGAATTTTGGGAAGCAGGTAAAATGAAGTATGATGGTGGGGCAGAAGGTAACTGGTTTGCCTCGATTCAGGATTCTTTCCCCTTTCCTTTTAATCATATTGATGCAACGGTGAGTTGGAATATGTCGATGTGGGGAGAAATAATAGGTGCTATCTTAATACTTGTAGGGTTGTTTACCCGTTTTGCTGCTATTTCACTTATTATCATAACCATGGTGGCAACAGCAGCCGTGCATTGGCCTGAGAATTATGCTTCACTTGCCGAATTGTGGAAAGGTTATGCACTATCCAAGGATGGTTTTGGTAATTTCAAATTGCCTTTGCTTTATATTGTTATGCTATTGCCTTTATTGTTTCAGGGTGCTGGCAAATTTAGTTTTGATTATGTGCTTTCAAAATCACTGCTGAACACTGACGGGCAAGGTCAGTTAGCCGATTTAGCCATGTGGGGTCTGATTTTGTTAGCACTGGGCAGTGCGTTAAGCTTTGTTATGCCATTTTTTGGTATTTCTTTGGCTGTTTTGGGATTAATCGCCCTGATTGCCAACAAATTTTTAACGCCGAGTTAAAAAATGTTACAATGCTGTTTGAATAGTACAGCAGCATTGATGATGGATATTACAGATTTACGCAAAGATTACACACAAGCAGGCTTACGCAGGCAAGACCTTGAAATTGAGCCGTTACAACAATTTGATAAATGGTTTAAACAAGCACAAGCCGCTTTAATTGATGAACCCAATGCCATGAGTATTGCCACCGTTGGCAAGGATTTAATGCCGTCTTTGCGAACGGTTTTGCTGAAAATATACGATGCTTCTGGTTTTGTTTTTTTTACCAATTACCATTCGCAAAAAGCCCAAGAAATACAACAAAACCCCAACGTTGCTGTTTTGTTTGCTTGGCTTGGTTTGGAAAGACAAGTCCGTATTTCAGGACGAGTTGAAAAAATCAGCAGCACACAATCTTTTGCCTACTTTGCCTCACGCCCCAAAGGTTCACAGCTTGGGGCTTGGATATCACCGCAGTCGAAAATTATTGAGTCACGTGATTTCCTCAAACAAAAACTAGCAGCAATGAAAGCCAAATTTTCTTCAGGAAAAATTCCTTTGCCAGATGCGTGGGGTGGTTATCGTATCGTACCGCAACGATTTGAGTTTTGGCAGGGTCGTTGTTCGCGCTTGCATGATAGATTTGTGTATGAAAAAGAAGGCAACACATGGAAAATTCATCGTCTCGCTCCATGAAGCCACTCTACAAAAAAGCTCAAATCAAAGCAGTTGATACCTATACTGCTGATTATTTAAGAATTACAAGCTTTGAACTGATGCAAAAAGCAGGGCGTGCTATTTATACTTATGCTCAACATTTTTCCTCGCTGTTAGTGGTTTGTGGTGCTGGCAACAATGCTGGCGATGGCTTTATTATTGCCCAACTGGCCCTGCAACAGCAAAAAAAAGTTTTGCTGTGGTCGTTGATTGCTTTGGAAAAGTTGCCAAAAGATGCCAAACAAGCTGCCGATTTATATGTACAAGCAGGTGGTGAAATTTGTTATGAAAAGCCACAAGCGTCATTTGATGTGATTATAGATGCTATTTTTGGAACAGGTTTGAGTCGAGCGGTTACAGGAAAATTTGCCCATGCAATTCAATGGCTAAATTCTCAAAACACGCCTATTATAGCGGTCGATATACCATCGGGTTTGGATGCAGACACAGGGGCAATTTGCGGTTGTGCGGTGCAGGCTCATACAACGGTAACGGTTATTTGTTACAAAATAGGTTTGTTTACCCATAATGGCAAAGACTTGTGTGGTCAATTGTATTTAGAAAACTTAGGCATAGAGGCGATAAAGCCAGATGCTGTGCCCAGTTCGCGGTATTTATTGGATAAATCTGTTTTAAATGTCGCACATTTTTCATTGCCTTACAACTCACATAAAGGCACTTTTGGTCAAGTTGTGGTGGTTGGTGGTCATGATGGCATGTTGGGAGCTTTGCTGCTGGCTTCGATGGCAGCCCTTAGATGTGGCTGCGGCATGGTAGAAGCTGTCAGCAATAATGAACAGTGCGGCAACATTCCCTTACGCTTTCCAGAATTATTGACTGCCAACACACTCAATGCCAGCCGTTTGCTGAAAAGTTGTCAAGTCATTGCTATCGGCCCAGGCTTGGGTTTAAATCAAGCATCAAAAGCAACTTTAATGTTGTCCTTAAAACAAAACAAACAGATGGTACTGGATGCCGATGCCTTAACCTTGATTGCAACAGAGCACTACCGCTTTAACCACGAGGCCGTGCTCACGCCACACCCAAAAGAAGCGGCACGATTATTGGCAACTGATGTCGCCACCATTCAAAATGACAGAGTAAAATCTGCCATCAGTATTGCCAAAAAACACCATGCAACAGTCATTCTTAAAGGTTCAGGAACAATCATAGCCGATGCTTTTGGGCAAGTTTACGTCTGTCCTTTCGGTTATTGGGGCATGGCAACCGCTGGCATGGGCGATGTCTTAACTGGTATGGTCGCCTCACTCATGGCACAAGGCATGAGCCCGCTCAAATCTGCCTACACCGCGACTGTTTGGCATGCACTTGCTGCCAGTAACTGCCAAAAAGGCCGCAGCTTGATTGCGACTGATGTTATCAATAAATTAGCCGATTATTCATGATAAGAGATATTTCTACTTTGCAACAACTGGATGATTTCGCCAAAGAATTTAGCACAACTTTAAAAGCTGGAGATATTGTTTATTTAAATGGTGATTTAGGCTCAGGCAAAACAAGCTTCGTGCAGATGGTTTTGAAACACTTGGGTTATGTCGGTCGAGTCAAGAGCCCAACCTATGCAATTTATGAAGAATATCAGGTGCATAAACAAACGATTGTGCATTTGGATTTGTACCGCTTAAGTGATGCCCAAGAGTTGTATTATTTGGGTATTGAAGAAATCATAACAAACAAAACTATCGCTTTTATTGAGTGGCCAGCAAAAGGGGCTGGCGTCTTATTGCCTGCGTCAAAAACGCTAGCATTTCAGCTGCTGGATTCCATAAAACGTGAATTAGTATTAGATATTACATGATATATTAACGCTATGTTACTGTAATTTATCAATTTTACTTGTATTTATTGTGCTAAAAATTTAAACTAAGCTGATGAAATTTAGATTTGTGCTTATTTTTTGTTGTTGCGTTTCGTCTGTACTTTTTGCCAGCACCAAGGTGAAAGGCTTGCGTGTTTGGACTTCGCCAGATAACACCAAAGCTGTTATTGATTTATCTGGGCAGGTCGATTACCAACTTTTTCAGCTGGATAATCCACCACGTATCGTTATTGATTTAGAAAACACCAAGCTGACCCAAAAACTAAAACTCAAGAAAAACCCATTAATTAAAAAAATTCGCAACGGCAAGAAAAACAAAACCACATTACGATTGGTGTTCGACTTAAACAAAAACATCAAAGCCAAAAGCTTTATGCTCAAACCAGCGAAACAATACGGGCAGTCTTATGGGCATCGTTTGGTCATTCAACTCGACAACAAAAAGAAAAAGAAAAAAACCGTAAAAGTTCTTAAGAAGAAAAAAGACCGGGATATTATTGTGGCAGTTGATGCCGGGCACGGTGGCGAAGACCCAGGAGCCAGCGGTGCAACTGGCACAAAGGAAAAAATCATAACCCTGCAAATTGCCAAAAAATTAGCCAAAGCCATCAATAAAGTAAAAGGTATGAAAGCGGTTTTAATTCGTAAAGGCGATTACTATGTCGCCCTACGCAAACGCTTTAAAAAAGCCCGTGAACAACAAGCCGATTTGTTTGTTTCCATACATGCCGATGCTTTTCGAGATGCCTCAGTGCGTGGTATGAGTGTTTATATTCTGTCCAAAAGAGGGGCGAGTTCCGAAGCAGCCCAGTGGCTGGCTCAGTCAGAAAACTCATCTGATTTGGTCGGCGGTGTGGTTTTAGAAGACAAGGACAATATATTAGCCAAAGTCTTACTGGATTTGTCGCAAAATGCGGCAATGGAAGCCAGTTACAAAGCCGCAAGCAAGGTGCTTGAAGCCTTAAAGAAAATTGAAAAACCACATAAAAAATACGTGGAGAAAGCCAGTTTTGTGGTTTTAAAATCACCAGATGTGCCGTCTATGTTGATTGAGACCGCCTATATCAGTAACCCTGATGAAGAAAAACGCCTTAAAACCAAGGCATTTCAAGAAAAACTCGCCAGCACCATCAGCAGCGGCATCAAACAATATTTTTACCAATCTCCGCCGCCCAACACATGGATTGCTAACCACATAAAAACTTCAAAACATACCGTCGTTCAAGGGGAAACACTTGGTGGAATCGCTCATGCCTATAAGGTTTCTATCAACGATTTGAAGCACTTGAATAACAAAATAAGCAATATTATTCATGTTGGTGAGGTTTTGATTTTACCGAATATTACGCCTTAATTCACCAAAGCTGTCATTTCATCTTTTTGAAATTTTATCGCCTCAAGCAATTCTGCCACGGTAATCTCTGGGTTTTGTGGGTATTTGAGCCATGCTTTTTTGTTTTCCAGTTTTGTGCTCATCAACGGGCTTGATGGCAAATAGCTTGTCAGCCCAAGTGCAGCAAATTGTGCATCAACTTGTTGTTCAATAGCCTGCTGCACTTCAGTTTTTTCATCCAGCAGTTGATTTGGTTCTGGCTGGAGGATAAAGGTTTGAGCCAGCTTTTTATTTTCTGCACTCCAATTAAATAATTGTGCTAATTTTTCGAGACCTTGAGAACTGTGGTGAAAGTCTTCTTCCAAACGCAAGAAAACATCGGCACTGCCATCAGCGATAAGTTGTGCCAGTTTCCAAATAAAATAATGGCGGTAATAACTGTGGCGATTTTTTTTGGCTTGTAACATCGGAAAAGTTAACGATAAATCCGCCGACCATTGCATTAAGTCATAAGCATCGGGATGGCTTTCGTTCACTTTACACGCCATTGTTGGCAAATGTTTCCGACACGACAACCACAAAGGATATGGCTGCCGCTTTATATGAATTATGGTGGCATTGGGAAAGGTGTTTTTTAGCCAGCCTAGCCGCAAATCCATGCGATTAAATTGCAAAACAGGGATTTTGCCTTGTGAATTTGCAATGAGGTAATTGATATAGTCCTCCAGCTCAGTCCACTTGACATATTTTTCCATAAACAATGTATTCTGCCCAAAGGCCGATTGGTGATGCTGTGCCAAATCGGGTAAGGCGGCATAATTTCGCCAATAATCATCAATGCCGATATGGTCCTCCTTAGGCTTGACGTATTTAATATGCGTCAATAAATTTGGGTGCAAGGGTTCGTACCATGCACAATAATCAGGTAATTGGTTGAATAGATTCCATAACATGGAAGTTCCTGAACGAAACCTGCCAGATAAGAATATTAAATGCTTTGGATGAGACATGCATGTATTCTAGCAAGAATATGTGATGATGCATCGTATTATTTAACAAATTGAGATTATTTATTGCCCAAATCTCGATAGAGAATCGCTATTTAGCGTGCAGTTAATTCACGTTTCTCTATCAGGATGCAGGTGCCATTTTACTACTGAAGCTTGGTCAAGAGCGGTTATTTGCTTTCAGGAGGCACAATATTACTCAAAGAAAGATTGCTTTTATTCCAGTTTGAGGCGTGTTCGCCTGATTTTTGGATGGACATACTTTCTAATGTTGCTGCCGAACCATTGCTGTAGTTTATGCGTTGTGTGCCAACGGCACTGGATTGCACATCCACGCTGGGGCAATGTGGGCAAAAGGCATTGAAATAAGACAGTTCAATATCTTCCACGGCACTGTTTGCTCCGCTGCCAAGCACCCAATAAGGTTGCCCGCTGTTGTCGTACAAATAATCAACTAACACTTCGGTATCGCCTTGAGTGGCTACCGTGACACCCCAGCCTGGCTGAGAAGTGTTGTACCAAATTCCTGTGCGGTTGTTGGGCGTTGCGTCTTGTGAAAAGGATAAGACTTTTAATAAATCGGCACTGAATTTACCGTTTATGGTGCGGGTTTGTATGGCATTATTGCTGTCAATTAAACTGGTGTATGAGTCGCCAACAACGGTTTGAATTTGGTTAGCTGTACTGGTGGAGTAAGGCCCGTTATAGCTTATTTTGAGTAAATTATTATAGGATTGGTTGTTTGTGTAATAACCATCAGAACCCGTTATGTACCAAATTGGTGAGCGGTCTTCTTTTGCGGTATACTGAATGTATATCATGTAAGGCGTATCTAAATCCTCAAAGAAATACATGTCGTTACCATTGCCAGAGCGTTTGGGATTGTACCACAAGCCGTTGGTTGGGCTGATGTCATTGCTATTGGTTACCGCACAGTTGTTGACAGGATTACAGCTGCCATTGTTGCCCAAGGTTAAGTTGACTATATTTTGCCCTGTGTAATTAAAACCTTGTTCATAAACAGCCGCCTGCATATCAAGTCTAACTGTCGAACCACAGCTGGCATCTTCTGGAATGCTAAAAACTATGTCTTTGCTTTGGTTTTGTGACACCGCCAAATTACCCAATGCCAAAACAGGTGTTTCAAGGTTGACACTGCCAGCTGAGGCTTTTTTAGCAGCAGGCTGGTTGTTTTTGTGGAAAATACAAACCGCTTTTTGTGTGCTAACAATGGTGGCAGCGTCACAGGACATGGCGGCTCCATCGGTGGCATTGTTACTTTGTAAGCCAATAGAAGCACTAGCTGATGAAAAATCTGCTCCGTCATATTGGTAGACCCATTGATTTACGGCGGGGTATAAAATGGCTTCGAAGTTAAAATTTTCAACCGTCGAACTGGTGGAATCAAACAAATCAACGCCTTGGTACATAAAGACATCGCAAGCCAGATTTGCACCTAATTCTGAAACGCGTGGGCAGTTACTAAAATGTTGGTGCAGAATGTTTTGTGTGATTAAGTCGTTGTGTAAAGGCATCAACTTGGCTTTTTGTGAGACGCCATTTTGCATGTCGCTGTTAGATGGACTTCCAGGAATTGGACAGACGTTGCCGAAATCCACTCCTGTTTCAGAAGCATCAATGGAAATATAGCCGTTTGTGCTGAGACTTAATTGGTTGATGCTTTGCCCGTATAAATTAAAGGCATTGGATAAATTAATATGAGCAACACCCTCGTCATGGGCATCAAAATTGTCATTAGGGTTATTATCAACCAATTGCAATAAAGAGCCCGTTTGTGAAATATCAATAAATTGTTTGTCACAATTTCCTAGCGTATTACCATAACTGTCACGAGATGTTTCGGTAAAATTTGACGAAGCAGAGCTCTTGGTGATAACCGCATAAGTGTTATTCGCTGTAGCAAAGCCATTGTTCTGAATGGTGAGTGGAATCTTGAATTTTTCACCTGGATCAGCATAGCTATCATTGTTGCCACAAATATAGGTGATGTCACCTGCACTTATGGCTTGGATTTTTGGAGCTTTGATAACAACTGGAAGCGAGGCACTATCTGTACAATTATCACTGTCGGTAACTGCCACCCTTACATTGCCAGTAAATTCTTGATTGTAGGTGGCGTTGACTTCAGCGTTTTGGCCATCAGAATTTCCATCGCCATTAACATCCCAATTATAGGCGTAAGTTCCTGAGCCGCCACTTACGGTTGCTTTGTATTTTTGCGTAACACCAGTTTCTTTGTTTGAGCTGGTGTGTGTGATATTTATTGTTAAATTACAGGTTCCGCTGCTGCCAAGTCCAGCTAACGTTTCTGCTCCCGTGTTATTTGGGTCTAGCCAGTTGCTCAGGCGTGAACTGTTGGTTCCGCCTCCTGTCCATGATTT
>CAZQMH010000025.1:0-16105 GCA_964594435.1 uncultured Alcanivoracaceae bacterium | reverse complement strand
TCGGCAAATAGCGGTGCTATTCTTCTCAAAAAACCGAAAAATAGCCCTAAACCCAGCTTTCCTTCATCACGATTCCTATTCTCGGACAAGCTCCTAGAGGTTAGTGATTCGGTAATACAATACGACCCAACAGGATATCCTAATACTGCCCAAACCAATCCTTTATTTGTAGATGCAACAAATGGAAATTATCATCTCCAATTCATTTCTCCTGCAATAGATTATTTTACAGGTACTACAACCGAGGATATGGAAGGTGATTTACGACCTCAAGGCAATGATCATGATGCCGGTGCTGATGAATGGACTGACTTAATCTTTAAAAATGGTTTTGAACTAAATTAATCATTAAAATACTCTGCAGGAGTATTTTTGCCGAGAAAAAGCGGAGAATAGAGAAGCTACTGCGAAAAAGGTGAATTTGGGCACAATTCACCTGATTCTCATCAAATAGGGCTAGTAAATTTAAGCAAAGATTGTTAAGATTTAATTCTTCTAACAAGAAGGGGCGTCATGAAAACTTTATTTTTTACAATCGGACTATTTATATGTGCAGTCGTTATTGCTCAACCTAGCCTTACAAAAGGGGGCGGTGTTGAAAAACAGCGGCATGATAACATGCCTGAAACCACCCGAATGTATTATTGGCAAAGGAATATACGCAACCAACAAAAATTGCTTCGGGAAGGAAAGTTAAAAACCCAAAATCGTGGTACGCACCCTCTTTATGCCTTTCCTTTACAAAATAATACACTCGATGCTGGCTTTTATGGCATCAGTAACTATGTCGATATGAATGCTGCTTTTCCAAATCAGATCCAGGATTTCAATTGCGGTACAAGAACTTATGACCTCAATTCAGGTTATAATCATCAGGGTATAGATTTTTTTACTTTCCCTTATGGTTGGGATAAAATGGATAATAACCAAGTCAGTGTTCATGCGGTTGCTTCTGGTATTATTATTGACAAAACTGACAACAATCCCGATAGAAGTTGTTCATTTAATGTCACAACAGACTGGAATTATATCTCTGTCAGGCATGCTGATGGCTCTTATGTGTGGTATGGGCACATGAAAGCAGGTTCTTTAACCACTAAAATCGTAGGAAATTCAGTTAATGAGGGCGAGTTTCTTGGTATTGTGGGTTCTTCTGGAATATCTACAGGTCCTCATTTACACCTAGAAACACACACTGTAACGGACCAATTAATTGAACCTTTTACGGGGGCATGTAATTCCCTCAATACAGATACATGGTGGCAATCACAAGAAAACTATTACAATTCGAAAATCGTTAAAATTGCTACGCATTCACAGCCACCTAATCCTTACCCAAGCTGTCCGACAACCACAGATATTACCCATTACCAAGATAATTTCACAACCCCTGTCACAATTTATTTAGCCCGTTATTACCGTGACCAACTTCCCAATCAAAACAGCCATATGAAAGTCTATAAACCCAACGGAGCCGTTTTTGCTGAATGGGATCATGCACCCAATGGATTTGGTCATTATGCTTCTTCTTATTGGTATAACCAAATAGATTTATCCGCAGGAAACGCCAGTTATTCTGGTCAATGGACGTTTGAAACAACTTATGAAGGCCTAACGACACTGCATAAATTCAACGTAGATATTATAGATGTCATTTATGCTAATGGCTTTGAATGATTTATTGTTCGAGTGTTTAAGCGGTCAGATACAAGTGCTTTTTTTGTTTTTTAGTAATAACTCACCCCGTCATTCCTGCGTAGACAGGAATCTCTATGGTGAAGGGTTTTATATTTGCCAACCATTGTAATTATTATTTATGAGATTGCCGCCTTCGCGGCAATGACAGTAGGTACGAGCAGTTACGTTTTTCAATCTTTTAAAAAAGTACAGCTTGGGCTTGTTTGAACCTATTTTCCTATACAAAAAGAGGAAAATATTTCCCCAAGTAAGTCATCGCTGCTAAATTCTCCTGTTATTTGGCTTAAGGATTCTTGAGCTTGGCGTAGGTCTTCTGCAACCAATTCGCCTGCTTTATTTTGAATAAAATTATGCTCGGCACAGGCGATAAATTCTAAGGTTTTTTGCAGTTGTCTTATATGCCGTGTGCGTGCTGAGAAGCTGCTTTCAATTTCTTGTTGGTGACTGATGTGTTGTATTATTTTTTCTTCTAACGCTTTAAACCCTGTTCCTTGTTTTGCCGATATACCGAGAATGCCTTTGGGCTGGCTGGTGTTATTGTTGGTTAAGTCAATTTTATTGTAAATGGTAATTTTTTTATTTTCATAGGGTAGTTGTCTTAAATGTTGGGCTTGTTTTTCTGTGTTTTTTGAACAATCTATCACTTCCAAAACAATATCGGCAAGTTGTAAAATTTGTTTGGCTCGTTTGATGCCTTCTTGTTCTATTTTATCTTCGGTTATATGAATGCCTGCGGTATCTATTATTTGTACTGGGATGCCTCTGATGTTTATGTTTTCTTTAACAATATCACGTGTCGTGCCTGCTATTTCTGAAACAATTGCCGTTTCGTTTTGGGTAAATAGGTTTAGCAATGAGGATTTGCCGACATTTGGTTGTCCAACTATAGCAATTGTTAGACCTTGATTTAATACTTCGCCCATCTGGGCTTTGGCAAGAATGTTTTTAAGGCTGGTGTGCAAGTCTTGCATTTTTTGTTGTTGAGCTTTATCGGCGAGAAAATCAATTTCTTCTTCAGGAAAATCAATCGCTGCTTCAATCCACACCCTGAGTTCTATTAATTTTTTTAAAATTATTGCTATTCTTTTTGAAAATTCGCCTTGCAATGAGCGTTGTGCGGCAATGGCGGCCTGTTCTGTCGTGCTGGCAATTAAATCGGCAATGGCTTCGGCTTGCACTAAATCAATTTTATCATTCAAATAGGCTCGTTTGGAAAACTCTCCGGCTTGTGCCATACGTGCGCCGCATTTTAATACTGCTTTAAGCAACATATTTAATATTATGGGGCCGCCATGAACTTGTAATTCAATGACATCTTCGCCGGTGAAGGAGTGTGGATTTGGGAAATAGAGAATGATTCCTTCATCAATCAACTGTTGCTTATAATGCAGCTGTGAAAATATGGCTGTGCGTGCAACTGGCGTCTTGTTGCTGAGTTGTTGGCAAATTTTTAAGGCATTTGCACCTGAAATTCGAACGATACCAACACCACCGACGCCTGACGCGGTCGCGATGGCGGCGATGGTATCATAATCTTTCATCAGTGTGCTTTGGCGTCTATGCGTTTGGTTATGACATATTGTTGAATCAGTGATAAAGAGCTATTAACCGCCCAATAAAGCACCAGTCCAGATTGGAAGAAGGCAAACATTACCGAAAATCCAAGTGGCATAAATTTCATAATTTTTGCTTGCATGGGATCCATGCCTGGAGTTGGTGACAGTCTTTGAGTCATAAACATAGCAAAGGCATTAATGGCTGGTAGGATAAAATAAGGATCGGGTGAACTTAAATCTTGTAACCACAACATAAATGGTGCTTGGCGAAGTTCCACCGATTCCATCAACACCCAATACAAAGCGATAAAAACAGGGATTTGCACCAACATGGGTAAACAACCTCCCATAGGGTTAACCTTTTCCTTTTTGTAGAGTGCCATCATTTCTTCGTTGAATTTTTGTTTGTTATCCTTGTAGCGTTCTTTTAAGGTCTTGATACGTGGTTGTAATTTACGCATGCGTGCCATGGAATTGTATTGTTTTTCTGTTAATTTAAAGAATAATAGTTTAACCAATACAGTCAACAAAATAATTGACCAACCCCAATTTCCAACGATGGAATGAATCTTGTTAAGCACCCAAAACAAGGGTTTGGCAATAACAGTAAACATGCCATAATCAACGGTTAACTCTAGGCCTTTGGCTACTTTTGGTAAGTTTTCTTGCAATTTGGGTCCAATATACAGTTTTGTACTTATCTTTTTGCTTTCACCTGCTGCTATTTGTACCGTATCTGAGGTGGCTCTGATGAGATAAGGTGTTGTTGAGTCTTTTAAGTATTTGGTGCTTATGTTGGTCTTTTTATCATTTTCAATAATGATGCTAGAAAAGAAATAATGCTGAATCATCGCTATCCAGTTTGCATCTTGGGCTGTTATATTGACAGGTTCATCAATGACATTTTTAAATTTTATTTTATTATAGCCCTCAGCATTTTCATAATACGCTACGCCTTTGGTTGACATTCTACCTGGATCACTAAATGAAACTTTTTTGTTTAACCACGGATTATTGCGTTGCAATTGACGGTATTGTTGACCTTGCCATTGTTTATTGGATAAGTTTTGAATGTTATCTGTTAGTTCTATTTCATAAGAATCTGCTTTTAAGGTATATGTTTTTACTACTTTTAACCCATTTTTTTCAATTGTGAGGGGAATTTTTATCTCGCCTTGTGCTATTGAATAACTTGTTTGTTGGCTTGTATAACTGTCGGTATGCACAAAACTATCAGTCGTGCTAATCAATCCCGATTGTGCATAATAGCGGTTTTCAGTTGTATTATTCAATAAAACAATGTTCTCTTTGGCGTGTTTTTTTACGGGATATTTGAGTAACTCTGCATAAACTATCGAACCACCAATGGTATCAATTTTTAGTTTTAAAACATTGGTTTCAACCGTAATAAGTGTGCCACTTTTTTTGTTGCTTTTATTTTGTTGGGAGCTTTGTTGCAGGTTTTGTTCAGTGTTTGCTGAATTGATTGTGGCTGTTGGAATATCCGCACTATTGTTAGTGTTTTGTTGTTGACTTTGGTTTAAATCATCTAAGGCCTTAACTGTGCTGGAATTGGTTTGAACTGTTGGTGTTGGCACTACAGGCTTTGGACCATAATCTTCTTGCCATTTCATATACAATAACGTGCCCAATAAAAAAAGGGCGATTAAAAGCATGTTTTTGGGGTTATTCATTTCTTTTTCCTGATTTGCTTTATTTTTTGCTGGGCTTGCTTCCACAGATTATTTATACTCTCAAATAATTCATGGTTACTGGTTTGTTTTGCTTTGGCTCGTGCTAAAACGACAAAATCACAATTTTGATTAAAATCATAATTACGGAAAGATTCACGCACAATACGTTTTATGCGATTACGTACCACCGCACGTTTATCCACTTTTTTTGAAATAACCAAACCCAATCGGGCATGATTTATCGTATTATTTTTATGAATGAGTATAAGAAATAAAGAATCAGATACTTTGACTGACTTGTTAAAAACATGATTGAAGTCTGCTTTTTTTAGCAAACGCTTATGTTTGTTAAAGTCAGCCAAGTTTCTGTTTCTAAAAAAAAGGGTGATTAATGTTTAACAGTTAATCTGTGTCTGCCTTTTGCTCTGCGAGCATTAATGACAGCTCTGCCGCCTTTTGTTTTCATGCGTGCTCTAAAACCATGGGTTCTGGCACGTTTTAAATTGCTTGGTTGAAAAGTTCTTTTCATGATACACCTTGTACTTTATATTTTTGAATTCAATTAACTCTTTTGCATGTTACAACTTTATTGAAGTTAAGTGCAACATAAAAAAGGTTCGCTAGGATACTCATTTTTAAAGAGTTTTTCAACTATTTTATTAATTTCAAGGCTTTATTCGCCCTTTATTGGTACTTTGCGTATAATAGAGGGCTCTTTTTAAGCTTTTAAATACCTTTTATGCTCTGGAGCAAATGCCTCAAACGTCTGGAATCCGAACTCAGTATTAATGAAATTAATATTTGGTTAAAACCCTTACAAGTGATCCAAAATCAAAATAATATTGAAATTATTGCACCCAATGATATTATTATTGACAAACTTAAAAATGACTATTTAAAACTGATTAAATTAGCTATAAAAGACATCAAAGGTGATGAGTTTAAGGTTGTATTATCCTTACCTAAACTTAAAGAAATTGAACAATCAAACAATACCACCACAAAAAACCCCTTATTTTCACCGCTTCCAGCAAATATTGATAAACGCTTTACTTTTGATAATTATGTTGAAGGCAACTCAAACTCTATTGCCAAAGCCTCTGCATTTCAAGTAGCTCAACAACCGCAAACCCAGTTTAATCCCCTATTAATTTATGGTTCGACAGGGCTTGGTAAAACGCATTTGCTGCACGCTATTGGTAATAAAATTATAGAAAAAGACAAAAATGCCATCGTTTGTTATGTACATTCAGAACAATTTGTCAACAGCATGATAAACGCCATCAAAAATAATACCATGGAAAAATTCCATAATCAATACCGTTCTGTCTCGGCTTTGTTAATAGATGATATTCAATTTTTTGCTGGCAAAGACCGTTCGCAAGAAGAGTTTTTTCATACCTTTAATTTTTTACTTGAATGCAAGCAGCGTGTCATTATTACCTGTGACCGTTTTCCAAAAGAAGTCAATGGGCTGGAATCTCGATTAAAATCACGTTTAGGTTGGGGCTTAAGTATTTGCATAGATCCACCTGAATTTGAAACACGTGTCGCCATTTTACAGAAAAAAGCCTTAAATCAAGGTTTCACATTAATTGATGATGTCGCGTTTTACATTGCCAAAAAAATAAAATCAAATGTCAGAGAACTCGAAGGAGCGTTGAATACATTATGGGCAACATCTAGCTTTTTACACAAAGATATAGATTTACAATTTACTAAAAACACCCTAAAAGAGCTTTTTAAAGTTCATACTGGCTATATAACCATCGAAACTATACAAAAACAAACCGCCTTATACTATAATGTTAGGTTATCGGACTTGTTATCGAAAAAAAGAACACGTTCTTTGGTACGACCACGGCAATTAGCCATGTATTTAGCGAAAGAACTGACCGATAAAAGTTTACCAGAAATTGGCGAAGCATTCGGTGGTCGTGACCACACAACAGTAATGTATGCACAAAAAAAAATGCGTGAACTTTTTGATGATGAACCCATATTTTTAGAAGATAAACAAAAATTAATTAATATTTTAACCTCTTGATTGCCATAAATAGACTAAAATAGGGCAGCAATTAAACGGTTAATAAGCTGTGGATAACTTGAGGATGAATTTTGTAGGAAAATTTACTCACAAGTTATCCACAAGCAATACGAAACAGTAAAAACTAATTATTTCTTTATATATCAAAAGGTTATAAAGTTATTAAAGATGTTTTACTTTTACTACTAATACTATTTTTTACTATATAATGATATTTAATATACAACGAGAAACTTTATTACATCCACTTTCTGAAATAATAACAGTGGTTGAAAAAAAACAAACATTAGCCATATTGGGAAACCTCTTGATTAAAGCTTATGGGACTATCGTTTCAATAACTGCCAGCGATTCTGAGGTAGAAATGGTAGCCTCATGTCAAGCAGACATTCACAGTGAAGGTGAGATTACTGTTTCGGCTAAAAAGTTTTATGACATTTGTCGAACATTACCTGATGGTGCGATTATTTCGTTTAATCTTGATGAAGAGCAAAAGGTTCATATTCACTCTTTGAAAAGTAAATTTACTCTTGCAACATTAGATTCAAAAGAATACCCTTTAATTGAAAATATTGAAACCTATGATTCTTTTCAGTTGAATATTAAATCGTTAAAAAAAATGTTAGACCAAACAGCTTTTTGTATGGCTGTTAAAGACGTTCGCTATTACTTAAATGGCTTACTTTTTGAAATAAATAATGATAAAGTTATTTGTGTATCAGCTGATGGACACCGTCTGGCATTATCCGAAATAACATTTGATAATGAAAACACTTTAAATAAACAAGTACTTATTCCACGCAAAGGGGTAATGGAATTACAAAAATTAATTCGTGATAAAGAAACTGACGTAAAAGTAAATATAGGCAAAAACCACATTAATTTTATCTGTGAAGATACCAGCTTAACCTCTAAACTTATTGATGGAAATTTTCCCGATTACCAAACTGTTATTCCGCTGCAATTGGAAAAAACCTTTACCACCGACAAAAACATTTTAAAATCTGCCTTACAACGTGTATCAATTTTATCAAATGATCAATACAAAGGTGTGAAATTTATAATAACCAAAGACAGTCTAACTATAACGGGGCACAATCCAGAACAAGAACAAGCAGAGGAAACCATCGCTATTGAATCAGACATAGATGAACTAGCAACAGGATTTAACGTCGCTTATTTAATTGATGCTATCAATGCCATCACTGGTGATATCATTATGTTTAATTTAAAAGACCACAAACACAGTTGTTTAATTAAACATCCTGAGGATAATTCCTGTCGTTTAGTTGTGATGCCAATACGCATTTAATAAGTGTTTATTACACATTTAAAAATCACCGATTTTAGGTGTTTACGACAAGAAGGCTATCGGTTTACAAAGAAAATAAATATTTTCTATGGTTTAAATGGTTCGGGTAAAACTTCAATCCTTGAAGCAATTAATTTTTTATCATCTGGTAAATCCTTCCGAAAAGGGCAATACAAAAGTTTAATCAATGAAAACTCTAAAAGTTTAACGGTTTTTATCCGTTACAAAAAGGCTAAAAAAACAACACAGGAAAATACATTAGCGGTTAATAAGAATATTTCAGGACAATGGCAAGCACAAAATAATTCTCAAAAAATTAAGCAACAGTCTACCCTATCAAATATTTTACCAGTAGTCAGTATAGACCCAGAAATATATCAACTCATTGATTTGGGACCAAGCAAAAGAAGAAGTTATTTGGATTGGCTTGTGTTTCACGTGGAACATAATTATTTACTTTTATGGAAAAAAGTTAATAAATGTGTTAAAAACCTCAATAATCTTTATAAAAACAACCCAAACAGTAAAGAAATCCCAATTTGGGAAAGTGTATTCATTGAGCTTTCAGAAAAACTCAATACAATTAGACAGAGTTATTTTAAAAAGTTAAAACCTTCTATCCTTTCATTTTACAAATTCATGCAGCACGAAGAGGGTGAATTAAGTCTAAGCTATAAAAAAGGCTGGAGTGATGACTTTTCTCTAAGCAAACAGTTAGAGCAGGATAGAGAAAAAAACATTCGCTTTGGACAACTGTTGCATGGTCCGCATAAAATGAATATTAAAATTATGATAAACACTCGCAATGCTGCTGATGTTTTATCTCGTGGACAAAAAAAAACGTTGGCTATGAGTTTTTATATGGCATACATACAATTACTCAAAGACAATAATATCACTCCTGTTGTATGTTTGGACGATTTTGATGCTGAACTTGATAAAAATAAATTAAAAACTGCAGCTCGATTTTTTAAAGAAAGTGGTTTACAAATTTTTATTACAACTGTCCATAAAAAAAAGATAAAAAAAGCCTTTCCAAAAAGCACCATGTTTCACGTGAAACATAACAAATCAAATAAATCAGAAAAACTACAAGCGGATACAAGTAGCAAATAAGTCCTTTTAGCTTATTGATAATTCTGTTATAATACGCGATTGATTTTTAAAGAGATTTTTTATGTCTGATAATTATGATTCCTCCAATATTAAGGTTTTAAAAGGACTTGATGCTGTACGAAAAAGACCAGGTATGTATATTGGTGATACCGACGATGGAACAGGATTGCATCACATGGTGTTTGAAGTGGTTGATAATGCCATTGATGAAGCTCTAGCAGGTCATTGCGATGACATTCAGGTACGCATCAATGCCGATGGTTCGGTTAGCGTTTCGGATAATGGACGTGGTATACCTGTAGATATTCACGAAGAAGAAGGCATTTCTGCAGCTGAAGTTATTATGACGGTCTTGCATGCAGGTGGTAAATTTGATGACAATTCCTACAAAGTTTCAGGTGGTTTACATGGAGTAGGGGTTTCGGTGGTTAATGCTTTGTCATCAAAACTAATACTGCGGATAAAACGCGATGGAAAACTCTACCAACAAGAATATAAAATGGGAGAACCTGTTGCACCTTTAGCTGAAATTGGAGATACCAAGGACAGCGGTACAACCCTACAATTTTATCCAGCAACAGAGACTTTTTCAGATATAGAATTCCATTATGATATTTTAGCCAAAAGACTAAGAGAATTATCTTTTTTAAACTCGGGTGTTAAAATTGTTCTAAGCGATGAACGCGATGGAAAAACCGATACATTTGCCTATGAAGGCGGTATTTCCTCGTTTGTACAGCATATTGGCAGAAGAAAAAATCCTATTCACGCCACTGTGATTCATTTTATAGGTGAAGATAATGAAGGTACAACGGTGGAAGTTTCGATGCAATGGACCGACTCCTATCAAGAAAATGTCTATTGTTTTACCAATAATATTCCACAAAAAGATGGCGGTACACATTTGGCAGGATTTCGTGGAGCATTAACCCGAACGGTCAATAATTATCTTGCCCGTAACAGCACAAAAAAAGGTACGAGCTCTGCATTAGGTGATGATTGCCGAGAAGGTCTTATTGCTGTTATATCGGTTAAGACACCTGATCCAAAATTTTCATCGCAAACGAAGGATAAATTAGTCTCATCGGAGATTCGTACCATTGTTGAAAGTTCAGTTGGTGATAAACTCAGCGAGTTCTTTTTAGAAAATCCGGTAGAAGCCAAAATTATCACCGAAAAAGTGATTGATGCTTCACGCGCCAGAGAAGCCGCACGTAAAGCCAGAGAAATGACCCGAAGAAAAGGCGCATTGGATATTGCGGGACTGCCTGGTAAATTAGCAGATTGTCAAGAAAAAGACCCAGCACTATCAGAAATATTCCTAGTGGAGGGTGATTCAGCGGGTGGTTCTGCAAAACAAGGTAGGGACAGAAAAGCCCAAGCGATATTACCTTTGAAGGGAAAAATATTAAATGTTGAAAAAGCGCGTTTTGATAAAATGCTTCAATCAGCAGAAGTTGGAACACTAATTACGGCGTTAGGTTGTGGCATAGGAAAGGATGATTTTGATGCCGATAAATTGCGTTATCACAAAGTTATCATTATGACCGATGCGGATGTCGATGGCTCACATATTCGTACCTTATTATTAACCTTCTTTTTTAGACAAACACCAGAACTCATTGAACGTGGACATATTTATATTGGTCAACCACCTTTGTATAAGGTTAAACACGGAAAACAAGAGCATTATCTTAAAGATGATGAAGAGATGAATGAATACCTGTTAGCTCGTGCGTTAGAAAAAACCGAGCTTTTCTACCAAAAAGATGCACCACCATTAATAGGTTTGGGTTTAGAGAAGCTGATAAAACAGCATTTATCTGTGCAAGATATATTCAAAAAGTTATCCATAATTTACAATAAAAAAGTACTTAATTTATTATTAAAAATGCCACATGTTGGCATTGAAAAATTAGTCAATAAGGAAGAAATACAACAATGGTGTGAGCTCGCCCAAAAAGAATTAAATAAAGATGTAAAAGCAGGTGTCAGCTGGAAAGTACAACCCTCAGAAAATACCGACGGTATTGATTTTATAGAAAATGCTAACGGTTTAGTCAATAAAACCACCTTAAATAGTGTCTTTTTTGAATCATCTGATTACCAAGCTATTGCCGACTTAAGTTTGCAAACAAAGGATTTAATA
This sequence comes from uncultured Alcanivoracaceae bacterium, assembly GCA_964594435.1. Classification (GTDB taxonomy): domain Bacteria; phylum Pseudomonadota; class Gammaproteobacteria; order Xanthomonadales; family Marinicellaceae; genus NORP309. Next base: position 4,533 of record CAZQMH010000025.1, on the reverse strand, counting down.
ACAGCAGATTCTTATATTAAAAAAGGTGAAAAAACCTTTATTATCAAAGACATAGATGATGCAATGCAACAATTATTTACGATGGCTAAAAAAGGCTTAACCATCAGTCGTTTTAAAGGTTTGGGTGAAATGAATCCCGAACAACTTTGGGAAACAACAATGGACCCAGAAACCAGAAGACTCTTACAAGTCACGATTGAGGATGCTATTGGAGCCGATGAAGTTTTCTCAACCTTGATGGGAGATGTGGTTGAGCCACGTCGCGAATTTATTGAAGAAAATGCCTTACACGCCACAAATTTAGATGTTTAAATATTATGATGAATGAACAAACCAAACAAAGAATAGAAGATTTAGTCAAAAACAACAATGTTATGCTGTTTATGAAAGGCAATGCCAGCCATCCACAATGTGGTTTTTCCAGTAATACGGTAAAAATCATGCAAGATTTAGTAGGTGATGATTTTCAAACTTTCAATGTTTTAGAAGACAATGAAATACGTGAAGGAATTAAAGAATATGGTAATTGGCCCACAATTCCGCAATTATATATTCAAGGCGAATTAGTTGGCGGCAATGATATTGTTACAGAAATGTACAATACGGGTGAAATACAAGAGTTATTGGGTTTGGAAAAACCACAAAGAGTTTCACCAACCATTAAAATATCTGAAAAAGCAAAAGAAAATATTTTGAGTGGAATAGAAAACATAGGCTCACATGTTTTGATGTTATCAATAGACAGTCAGTTTAATACACGATTTTCGATTGAAGAACCCAAAGGCTACGAAATCACCAGTGATTTAGGTGGGGTAAAACTCTACATGGATATTGCTACAGCAAAAAGAGCCCAAGGCATAGAAATTGACTGGGTAGAAGATTTACAAGGGGCAGGATTGGTCATAAAAAATCCAAATGCGCCCAAAGAAGTCAATCAATTAAGTGTTAAGGAACTGAAAGAAGGCATAGAAAAAGGTGAATTTAAACACCTTTATGATGTTCGCTCGCAAATGCAATTTGAACAACAATCCATTCCTGGTTCAAAACGGCTAGATAAAGAAGCCATGCAAGAAATTGAAAAATTAGCCAAAGATACACCGCTAGTTTTTATTTGCATAGCGGGCAATACTTCACAAGGAGCCTGCGATTATTATCGCAAGCTTGGTTACACGGATGTTAATAATTTAGTCGGTGGTTTAGCAGCGTGGTTTTCGTAAATTAATTGTTAGGGGTAATGAGCAAAAATAGAAAAAAAATAGTGGCAATTGTTGTGGTCTTGCTTACCTCTAGCTATTATTATTTTATTGAAAATTATCCGCAGTTACAACAAAACAAGCAAGACAAGACCATAGCAACACAAAAAAATGATAACAGCCTATTACCGCAACTGATAAAATCAAAAAATTCGGGCAAAATAGTCACTTTTAAAGCCAAAGTAATAAAAAAACTAGCCGATGATTTAGAGGGTGATAAACACCAAAAAATGATTTTAAAAATAGGCAACAACACACTACTGCTGGCACATAATATTGACAAAGCACCTCGGGTGCCTGTAACTATTGGAGATGAAATAATAGTTCGCGGCGAATACCAATACAATGAACTGGGCGGCATAATTCACTGGACACACCGCAGCAACAACGCACATCCAGCAGGATGGATAAAATACAAAAATAAAAAATACAACTAATGAAAAACATTTGGCAACAAAACTATACTTTATCACAACTCAATAATCATCGAGCTGCAGGTCTTGGTGAAATGTTAGAAATTCAGGTGGTAGCACGTGGAAAGAACTACTTAATGGCTCAAATGCCCGTGACACAAAAGCACAAACAACCTTTTGGTATCGTCCATGGCGGAGCCACAGCCGCTTTAGCAGAAACAGTTGCCAGTATTGCGGGTTGGTTGTGTATAGATGCTGAAAAACAAGCAAGTGTTGGCTTAGAACTCAATATCAACCACCTCAAAGCCATAACTGACGGCACACTCTTTGCCAAAGCCACCGCCATACATGTCGGCAGATTAACCCAAGTTTGGCAAATAGACATAAAAAACCAAGAATTTAAGCCAGTATCAAGTGCACGTTTGACCTTAACCGTCATCACAAAATAATGGCTATTGTGCGATTTACTTTACGTTTTGTCGCCTTGATTTTAGCAATATTCCTCATTTTACCGTTTGTCATATTGCTGATTGCTCGTGCTCAAAAACGCAAAAATAGGCGATTAAATAAAAAAATATTGAATTTTTGGTCAAAATTACTATGCAGAATTTGTGGTTTAAAAGTTATCAGCAAAGGCAAAATACATGCCAATCCTGTTTTTATCGTTGCCAATCATGTGTCGTGGCTCGATATACCCGTCATTCACAGTTACAAATTAGCAGGATTTGTCGCCAAAGAGGAAATTTCTCGATGGCCAATTTTAGGATGGATAGTAAAAAGTGGCGAAACATTGTTCATCACACGTGGAAAAAAAGAATCACGAAAACAAGTATTGAAACGAATTGATGCACGCTTAAATGAAGGTCGTTCTATTGCCGTTTTTCCCGAAGGAAAAGTCACCGACGGCAGTTATGTTGCACGGTTTCATCGGCAACTGATGCAAGCAGCAATCGAAACCCAAACACCCATTCAGGCCATAGCCATAAAATACAAAACCAAAACAGGCTATCGTAACCCGCATGTCGCTTTTATTGATGATGAAAGTTTTGCCAAAAATGTCTTTAGAATTTTAAGCTTGCCAAGCAGCATTGTGGAGTTGAATTTCTGTCAACCATTAGAGACACAAAATATAACCGCACGAACCGCCGCACTAAAAAGTTTTGAACAAGTAAGCCAACGCATTAATGAAAATAATTAATCCTAAAATTACACCAAAAAACAGGCATATTCAATCGGTTTTAGCCAGTTCAAAATTAAGATTGTTACGACTTGTAGGCAACAATATTATAAAAAAAAAGCAACAATCAGTTATTTTGGAAAATAAAGAAGCCAAATTGCAAGGTTTCTATACAAAAAATGATCAAGCCGATACACTTTTTATACTGATACATGGTTGGGAAGGCTCAGCTCATTCAACTTACATACAATTACTGGCAAATCATCTTTATAAAAAAAACAAGACTTCTGTATTCCGTCTAAATTTACGTGATCATGGCGACACGCACCACCTCAATAAGGAAATCTTCCACTCTTGCCGATTAACTGAAGTTGTGCTGGCTGTAAAGGAAATCATACAGCTCTATCCCCACCAAAAAATAAACCTCTGTGGATTTTCCTTAGGTGGAAACTTTTGCTTACGGGTGGCAGAAAAAGCTGACGAATACGATCTGCCCTTACATAAAGTTTTTGCAATATCACCACCAATAAATCCAAAAAACAGCATGTTAGCTATTGAGAAAAGCTCTTTTTATGCGAACTACTTTATGCACAAGTGGCAAAGGTCATTAGCCAAAAAAGCCAAGATTTATCCACAATATTTTGATGATAATCAATATAAAACAACAAAATCACTACAAAAGCTCACAGATTTATTGATTATTCGTCATTCTGACTATAATAGCATCGATGAATATTTTAGTGGTTACCAAATCACCACCGAACGACTAAAAAATATTAAAGTACCGTGTCATATTATTACCGCATGGGATGACCCCGTTATACCATTTGCAGATTTTATGGTTGCAGACAAAAAACAACATATCCACTTAATTACATGTAAGTACGGCGGACATTGTGGTTTTATTAACGGTTGGACTATGCAAAGTTGGGTAGAACACTATATCACAGATAAATCTTAAAAAAACAGAGAAAAGATGATGAACAAATTAGAACAAGCAATGGAAGACCACAAACAACAGAATTGGCAACAAGCCGACAGTGTTTATGAAGAAATAATAGCAGAAGAACCAGAAAATGCGGATGTTATGTATTTGTTGGCAACTTCAAAGCTGTCACAAAATGAGTTAGATAAAGCCTTAGAAATCATAGATAAAGCCATAAGCTGCAATGACAAAGCCCCCGCTTTTTTACAATTAAAGGGCAGCATTCTTGCACGCAGTGGAGAAAACGAAAAGGCTCAAGAAGTATTGGAAAAAGCGTTAAAACAAAACCCTAACTTGTACCAAGCCCAAATTTTGCTTGGGCACTTGTATTATACAAAGGGCAAGGTTAAAAATGCGGAAAAGCACTTTAATATGGCTCAAAAAATAGATGCAAAAAAACCAGAAGCCCAAGTTAATCTGGCAAAGATTATGATTGAAAAAGGAGAGCTGGAAAAGGCAATCAATATGCTTCGAGCCGTAGAACAAGAACATCCCGAACAAGCCTCGGTCAAAATGATGATGGGAGAAGCCTTTATTGAGAGTGGCGCCTATCATTTTGCCGAAAACTATTTCCAAAAAGTATTAGCCATGCACCCAGAATACGAGTTAGCAGGGTTATTCTTAGGCATTGCTAAGTTACATACAGGCGATAAAATCAATGCCGAAAAGTTAATTACCGCATTTAACCAAACCCACCCAAACACC
>CAZQMH010000024.1:0-16190 GCA_964594435.1 uncultured Alcanivoracaceae bacterium | reverse complement strand
ATTTTCATCATCAGCCCAAACTCTTAAAGTTTTGGCTCTAAATAATAAGGGTTCAATAACCTTTACCCGATGTGTTCCTAAAATTGGTACAGAATTTTTAACGGGTTGATGTGATATTCTTAGATTTTTACCTGTTAATACTGCATAAACTGGTTTTTTGTATAATGAGGAATTGGGTAAAAAACGAATAAATCGTAATGCCTGAGCAGCATTAACTTGCATCTTTAATTGCAGTTTTGGTAAATAAGAGCTCACTTCACCGAAGCCTTTAATCCATCTAACTGGCATTTTGACTTTCTTTTCTATGATTTTGTTTTCACCTTGGGTTAATACTACTTCACTTTTCCCAATTGAAAAACTGATTTTTTGTTGGTCTCTAATCTTGCTAAGAGCCAGACGCATTTTTTGATTAAAATCAACATTGGTTGTTCCACTTTTATAACATTCGCCCTCAAACATTCTTACGGGTAAATCTGCTCGTACATAAACCCCACAACAACCACTGAAACCTTCTATTCTTAATATATTCTCACTGCTGGTCAAAACTGGGTCCATAAGTGCTGGCATGGGTAAAAAAAAATGAGTTCGAACCACATCACTAACAGTCAACAACATATCTGCTATTATTCTCGGCTGAAGCATTTTTCCATCAAAAAAATAAGGGGATTCATGATTTAGATCACTTGTTGCAAGTGATAATTGTTGTTTTATATTTGTTTGATACAATCCCGATTCGAATGAATAGTTATAGGTATAATTTAGTGTTGTCGCCATATCATATTCTTATTTGTCAGGTTTCATAACGTTATTTAGTAAACCAAATATTAGCATATTCCCCATGAAAGTCACATGGTTTTTTAGATGTATTATTGTCTTTTCTATATTGTGATTTCTATAGCGGGATTTAGCAATCCTCTATTTTATCTGATTTATTGGCATATTTAGCATTTATAATACAATATTTACGGTGACTCGATTACATTAGAAAGAGCAAGGCTAATCTTAAAAAAACTCGAAGCCAAAGGTTTATTACGCATAGAAAAAACAGAAAGTGGTTTTGAACTATTTGACCAACAAACAAAAGAACAAGAAAACCAAGGCGAGTTAAAAACCGTGTTTGCCGATGGTAGAATGTATAATCGCGTAAGTTTTGATGAGATTAGAGCGAGAATGATCGTAAAATAAAACTGCCACTCCTGAGCAAATGAGAACGACAAACTAAAAAAATGTGAAACCTAATGAATAAACAAGATAAAAAATACCTAGGAGCTTGTCCGAGAAATAGATTATCTATTCTCGGACAAGCTCTTAGAGACTGTGTTCAAATTTTATGTACTGAACATTGCCAGTTATAGCATCCAAGGAATTTGGGTTGCTTGATGTGGTACTCGAATTATTAAGACGCTGTTTGGTACCAATAGAAATTTTACTGTCATCGGTAAAGTGCCAATCGAGTTCAATTCCAAGACGCGAGGAGTCGATATAATCAACATTATCTTGCAGAAAAATATCCGTATTCACAGAAGCACCAAACTTTGCTTTACGAATGCCTAATGCAAAAGATGTGGTGTTAATGGCATTATGGTTAAAGCCAACTAAGTCCGCACCATCAAGCAAACCGTAATCAAAATTGATGTCAAGCTTATAATTTTGCCACAAATCAACTTCTGATGACAGTCCAAAGGAGTAGCCTTTTAGATTTCGGTAAGTATCGTTTGCCACCAAAGAACTCGCCGCAATCACTTTACCATAAGAGGGATGTTGGAATAATCTGTTTGGGTTGGTATTAGTAGAGTAACGAGCTTGGTTTTCAAAAACGCTAAGATTTAAGCTAAGAAAATTAGAAATATTCCATGCGAAATCAACTTTCTTGCCTAACGAAAAATCATCTCTTTTGCTAATTGAAAAATTTGACTTACTGGTATCAATGTAATGTGGCGTTGTTTTAATCCAGTCATCATCAATGGTCGTCAATGCCATATCTTCACTGTTGTTTTTGTAAGAATAGTCGATGGCTTGCATCTTTTCATCAACCAAAAGCAGAGGTTTTTGTGAAGCACCAAGACGCTGATTATCGGCATACACAATGGAACTCTGTGTTGCCAGTAGTAGCAGAATCAATGTTGGTAATTTATTCACTTTAGTATTAACCCAAATCTATTATTTTACAATTAGTTAGACGATATTCTTCAAGTAAAGTTCTACGAATACCGTAATAGTAGCAATTATACTTCATTTTGACAAGCAATATTGTGAAGTATTTCAAACATTTAACAATTTATTACAATCCTTTTGCCTTAAAAACGGCATTTAAGTTGTTTTTTTGCTCTTTATTTAACAAATAGATGTCAGCGATGCGACAATTTTGCGGAACTGTTGAGTTAATAACTGTGACCGAATCAAAGTGCCGTTGCAGTCGATTGGCAGTGCTTTGGTTTAACTTTATTTGCGTGGCATAGGACAATTGCGAGCAATAACCTTCAAGTTTCAACAAATAATTTCTATTTAAACCGCTATCGACTATTAAATACCAATCATCCAATGCACTCCAGCCTCTAAAAGTAAAAGCAAAGACATTATCCAATGGCTTTAGATTATTTTCACTGATAAAAGTATCCACAATTTTGAATCGTTCGTGCTTTACCTTTTGCTCGGCGGCACAAGACATTAAAAATAAAACAACAATCAATGGCAATATGTTTTTTGACAGTTTTGTTAGATTTTTCATAAGACAACCTTTTTTAACACTCTTGAACTCAGACAACATTTTACACAAAAAGTGCAATTTTTGACTAAAATTAATCACCCGCAATTGTCATTTCTTGCACCAGCCACGAACCTGTTAAAATCTTGGCACGTTTATCGGTATCATTTGCGACCAAAACGAGGTTCTTGTACATTTCTTTCAAATTGCTGGCTATGGTTAACTCACTTACGGGGAATTGCACTTCTCCATTTTCAACCCAAAAACCAGAAGCTCCACGAGAATAATCTCCATTGATGGTATTAACACCTTGTCCCATGACACTGGTCACATACAATCCCGTACCTAACTCCTTGAGAGCATCGCTAAATGTTGTACCTGAAGATTTGATAAATAAATTGTGTGAACCACCCGCATTACCTGTTGTCTCCAAACCCAAACGTCGTGCCGCATAACATGACAACATAAACCCTTGCAACACACCTGATTCAATTAATTGACGTTGCTTAACCGCAACACCATTGGCATCATAATTCCGACTGGCAAATCCGCCCTGCACAAAAGGGTCTTCAAAAATTTCAAACCATTGAGGGAAAATTTCCTTGCCTAAATCATTTTTTAAAAAACTGGCATCGGTATACAAACTGCTGCCAGAAATAGCCGCCAACATATGCCCAACTAAACCTTGAGCAACAACGGCATCAAATAAAACAGGGACTTTGCACGAGGCAATTTTTCTGGCACCAACTCGGGCAATGGTGCGTTGTGCGGCTTTTTTTCCCAATTGCTGCATATCCATCAAATCACTGAACTTGCGTTTGGCATCCCACCAATAATCACGTTCCATCTGCCCATCATGTTGGGCAATGGCAACCACACTGGCTGATGAATTTGTGCCTTGTTTCTCACCGTAAAACCCTTCACTTGTGGCATAAACTGACACGCCCTCACCCATCGAAATATTGACTTCATCAACGACAATTCCCTTGCTCTGCAAAGCTGCGGCTTCTGCTTGTTTTGCCATTTCAATCATGACCTGTGGACTTATATCTTGGGGATGATAGATGGATAATTCCTTAAAATATTCTGCTTTTGCTAAGTACTTTTCTTCTGCCAAACCCGAAAATTCATCTGCTTGCGTCAATTTGGCAATATTCCACGCTTTTTCAACGGTCAGGGCAATGCTTTTTTCATCCAACACAGCCGTTGAGGCCGAACCTTTGGCCTTGCCGTGGTATAAGGTGACAACCAAAGCGGAATCTTGGGAGTTTTCAATGGTGTCAACATCACCGTTACGAACGCTAATTGACAGACCTTTGCCCTTAGAATAGCTAACTTCTGCTGCAGTTGCTCCCTTTTTCTTTACTGTTTGTAAAATTTCTGTAACAATCGCTTTTGTATTTTTAATCATCTTTTTTCTATGGTAAATCAATCTAATAATAATGACCCTCAAGATTTTGAAAGTCGCACTCAAAAAAAGCATTATGCACATTCCATGGTGGATTTGGCACATAAATTAGCAAATTTACCACAAACTCAACTAAAATCATTGCCAATTGATGAGCCCATCCTCAGAGCCATTGTAGAATCAAAAAAAATAAGCAGTCATATTGCCAAGAAACGCCACTTCCAATTTATCGGCAAACTTTTGTTGAAAACAGATCACAATACCTTATTAGAAGCGATGGATGCACAAGCCAAAGAACACGAAGCAGGCATGTTGCGAACACCTTTATTGAACCAATGGCTTGAGCAGCTTTTAATCGACGCCAGTATTATCGACCAATTGTATGCAAACCATGAACCCAGCACCATCCAAACTCTGCGTCAACTGCTTCGCAGTGCCAGCAAGGAAAATGCTGCCACAAAGAAAAACAGAAAAAAATTATTTGCTCATTTAAGAATGATGGACAAACACGCTCCACTGCCCTTTATTTAAACCCCAAATCCCGATAGTGAAAATACAAATAAAAGAAAAAGAAAAATGTTTGAAAAATTAAAACAAAAGGCTCTTGACATGATTGCAGCGGCAAAAGCCATGAGCCAACAAAAACTACAAATACAACAAGAACGAATCGCTTCATTTCATGACGAACTTGCCGAAAAAACCTCATGGTCACCCTTAAAAAGTGGTGGCACAAACTTCAAAACCCACAACCTGATAAAACAATCAGCCTCACAGATGCATTACAAACTCACCATCGGAACCAAAATTTTTATTGCTGTTTTTGGTATTATTGGCTTGGCTGTGTTTGTTGGTGGTCTATTTTTGTTCATGAACAAAAATGTTGGTGTCGCTTGGTTTATGCTTTTATTTGGTATTATTTTCTCCACTGTATCCTTTTTTATGTACAAATCCTTGGGCAAACCTATTGTTTTTGATGGTAGCATGGGTTTTATGTACAAAGGTTTTAAGCCGCCAAGTTTTTCTGGTGCTGCCACTAGCGAAACGCACGTTACTTATTTTAATGATATTCACGCCATTCAAATCATACGAGAATATATCCGCTCGAATAAAAGCAGTTATTACAGTTACGAACTCAATTTTGTACTCAAAGATGCCAGCCGCGTTAATGTCATTGATCATGGCAACTACCCACAAATCGTCTTAGATGCAAAAGAAATAGCACAATTTATCAACAAACCCGTTTGGGATGGAGTAATATAAACAATATGTCAACATTCACAAATTCCGATAACTGTAGCGATAGTGATAGCTATAGAAAATCGCAATACAAAATACACGTTATTTATATGATTGCTGTTGCACTATTGGGTTTCAACTCTTTAGCCAACAGCAAGCCACACCTACGTCCAAACAATTGGGCACAACCCATCATCAACTCAGAATTGCAGAATTTTTACCAAATATCAGACAAACTCTACCGTTCAGAACAACCCAACAGCAAAGCTTTTAAGGAGCTGGCTTCATTCGGCATAAAAAACGTACTCAATTTACGTAAACACCATACGGACAATGATGAAGCCAAAGGCACGAATATCGTTCTGCACCACCTAAAACTCAGTGCCAAGCACTTAAACCAACAACAAATTATTGCCGCCTTGAAAGTTATTAAACAAGCAAAAGGCACAGTTCTGCTTCATTGTTGGCACGGTTCTGACAGAACGGGAGCTATTGCGGCAGCCTACCGCATGGTTTTTGAAGACTGGAGTGCACAAGATGCCATCGACGAGTTTATTAATGGTGGTTACGGTTACCACCAATGGGCATTCCCCAATCTCATTGTGTTGTTGCAAGAACTTGATGTAAAAAAAATAAAAAAAGAGCTGGGTTTACCACCGCAAAAGTAACGAAAAAGTCAGCAAGACATCATTGAGAAGAGTTAAACCGCGAAAACCAAGCCGCAATGACATCCGCAACATACTGCGTATCTGCTGAGTTCGACAACAAATGATTGGCATTATCCAAGCTCACAAAGCTCTTGGGATGTTGTGCTTTAACATAAATTTTTTCCGCTTCATTAATTGCCACAACCTCATCTTTGGGCGAGTGCATCACCAACAATGGCTTGTTTAAATTACGGATATGATGGGTTGTTTGTTGGTTCAAATCATCGAGAAATTGTTTTTTAAATAAAAATTCTCTGCCCGCAAGTCGCAAGCTACCATAACCTTTGGCCTGCAAACTGAGAACATCTTTATCATCCCATAAATCAATAATATGCAAAGCCGTAGCAGGTGATGAAATACAAACAACCGCCCGACAAGTCGCCAGTTGGGACGCCGCTTTGATGCAAGCTGTCCCACCTAATGAATGCCCAACCAATAAAGAAGGTGCTTGAAAATTTTCCTGTAAATACGCCGAAGCTGCCAAAATATCGGCAACATTGGTAGAAAAATTGGTATCGCTAAAGTCGCCTTCGCTGTCTCCAAGTCCCGTAAAATCAAATCGGAAAACCCCATAGCCCAAGCCAAGCAAAGCACGGCTGATGCGAGATGAAGCAGTAAAGTCCTTGCCGCAGGTGAAACAATGTGCGAACAAAACATAAGCCAAAGGCTTGGTGGTTGGCAAAGACAATATACCCGCAAGCTTATATTTATGACCTTGAAAAATTATTTTATGGCGTGTTTTTGGCATACTAATGTTTATTCTTTAATGCCTGAAACAAAAAACCAACAGCAGGCACTAGCAGCAACAAAGCCGAAATTGGCAAACCCAAATAGTGTGTATTTGTTTTGTCAAACACGTATAGCAAGGCGGCAATTATGCCAAAACCCACTGCCAACAGTGCATGGATTTTTTTATTTTCACGGGCTTGTTGGCGTTTGTGTAATTTTGCTTGTTCGATTTGCTGTAACTTGCTTGGTGGTTTTGTTTGAAAACTCAAAATTTGGTGCACCAGCTGAGGAATTTCGGCACTTTGTTGTAGCCAATTAGGTAAATTTTTCTTGATGCTCGTTAAAGCTCCATCGAGACCATAACTCTTTTTCATAATCGACGCAAGAACGGGCTTGGAGGTGTGCCAAATATCTAAATTTGGATAGAGTTGTCGCCCAAGTCCTTCGATGTTTAGCAAAGTCTTTTGCAATAAAATAAACTCTGGCTGAATCACCAATTGAAATTTTCGTGCCATTTCAAATGTTTTCAACATCACTTCACCAAAAGAAATTTCACTGATGGGTCGGGCAAAATATGGTTCGCAGATTGTTCTGGTTGCTGATTCCAACTCATCCACACGTGTAGCGGCAGGCACCCAGCCCGCTTCGATATGTAATTCGGCTATGCGACGATAATCTTGATTAAAAAAAGCCATAAAATTATTGGCTAAATCGAGTTTATGACCTTTGGGCAATGAGCCACATATACCAAAATCAAGTAAAATAATTTGTGGATTGTCAGGATTGTTCGGATTAACAAAAATATTACCTGGATGCATATCAGCATGGAAAAAATTATCCCGAAAAACTTGGGTATAGAATAACTTCAAGCCTTTTTCAGCCAGCACTTGTAGATTTATCCCCGCGGCTTTGAGTTTGTCAAATTGACGAATTGGAATGGCATAAACTCGCTCCATAACCATGACTTTTTGCTTGCAATATTGCCAATAAATTTCGGGAATATACAAGTCATCAGAATGCAAAAAATTCTTTCGCAAAACAGAAGCATTGGCGGCCTCTCTTTGCAAATCCAGTTCATCATAAATAGTTTTCTCAAACTCAGCAACAATTTCCACAGGGTCAACTTGTACGCCAGGATTGCCAAATGCACGTGCCAATTTAGCCACCGAATGCATCAATTGTAAATCTCGTTTGACCATTTTTTTGATGCCAGGACGCAAAACCTTAATCACAACTTCCCGACCATCTTTCAACTCAGCGGCATGAACCTGAGCAACCGATGCGGATGCCAATGGTTTTTCATCAATAGCATTAAAAATTTTATCTATTGGTTCATCAAGTTGCTGCTCAATAAACACACGAGCATCGTGCCACGCAAAAGGTTCAACATCGTCCTGTAACTTTGCCAGTTCTTCGGTTATTGCAACGGGTATCAAATCTGGACGAGTCGATAAAACCTGCCCAAGCTTGACAAAAATAGGTCCCAAATCCTCCAATGCCCTGCGTAATTTTTCAGGATTTGAGTGGCATTTCTTACCCTTAGTGGCAAAAGGCGAAAGCAACCGCAGCAAATGGATTCTTTTTTTTGTCCTGCTCTTAGGAAGCAAATCTTTGACACGATAATCGGCAAAGGTGTGCAGGATTTTTATGAGGCGAAATAAATTCATTTACTAAAATTTCAATGTTTTGATTTGTTGCTCCAAACGAGCGGTATCGGCTTTTAAATCATCCACATCATCTAAAAACTCTTCCATTTCGCTGGGAGAAATCAAATCTCGGGATTCCTCAACAAGGTATTCGCTGCTGCTGTTTAGCAATGATTTTTTCAACCTTCCTCCAAAATCTAAAATGCCTTTAGCTAGTTTAGAAACTCGCACGCCCATGCCATCGCCAAGTAAATCGCACCACGCTTCTTCCCAATCGGGTTGTAAGTTTTTCAACCATTTGGCAAAAAATTGCCCCGTGTTGGCGTCGCCATTTATTTGTACATTTTTTATGCCTGCAATTGGCTCATCTTGGTTCATGGCAAATAAAGCGAGTGGCGTGCCTTTTATGGTTGTGTCAATTGCATCTTGGTGGTGCTTCGACAACTGTATTTTGCGGTCTTGAATTTTTATATAAAAAATAAATGGCGTGGCATCCAGCTCTACTTTAATCACTTTGTTGTTAAAGTTATCCAGTTTTTTTACCGATTGATAATCGTAGGACAGGCTCTTATTCATAGCGGAGTTAAGCGTATCAAGAAATATATTCTCAAACCAGTTGCTCTGTTTTTCTTCACTTGAGTTGTTTTCTATTGCTGTATTCATGTTTTGTATCCTGTGTGAATGGCAACGATGCCACCACTCATGTTTTCAGCCTTGCATAATTCAAAACCCGCTTGTTCAAACATGGCTTTAAGTTTAGCTTGATTGGGATGTTTGCGAATGGATTCGGCTAAATATTGGTAGGAATCACGGTCTTTGGCAACGATTTGTCCGATTTCTGGCAGAATTTTGAAGGAGTAAAAGTCATAAATCTTGGCTAAGAATTTTAAGTTCACCTGCGTAAATTCTAACACCATAAGTTTTCCTCCTGGTTTAAGCACCCGATACATTTCGTTGAGGGCTTTTTGCTGGTCTGTGACATTGCGTAATCCAAATGCCATTGTAATTAAGTCAAATGTATCTTCGGCAAAAGGTAATTCTTCGGCATTCATCTGCTGAGTCGTCACTAAACCAAACAATCCTGCATCTATTAAACGCTCTTTGCCAACATCTAACATGCCTTGATTAATATCACCAACAATAATATGCCCTTTTTGCGTCACAATTGGAGCCAATAATTTAGCAATATCACCTGTGCCCCCAGCTAAATCCAAAACGCGAGCCCCAGCTTCAACACCACAGGTTAAGACAAAATGCCGCTTCCACAAACGGTGCACACCCATCGACATGAAATCATTCATGATGTCGTATTTTGCAGCCACGGAGGTAAAAACCTCACCAACCATTTTTTCTTTCTCTTCAATCGCTACGGTTTTATAGCCAAAATGCGTTGTTTTTACCAAATCATTCATCTCTATCATCCTTTTCGTTGTGGAATTGTTCACGTTTTAATTTTATTAAGGCAGAAATATCGAGTTCACCGTCGCCTTCTTGCATTAATTGCCCAAATTCTTGGATGCCTTGGTTTACTATTTGGGATTCTTCGTTCACATCATTTAATGATTTTTGGATAATTTTTAAGTCCTTATGCAACAAGGAAAGTTTAAAACCTTTAACAAAATCATTATTTGTCATCGTTATTCCACGTTTTTCCAAAAACCAGTTGCCAGCGGCTCCTGCGGCTAAGACTTCTATAACTTTTGCCATTGGCAGTTTGTTTTTTTCAGCATAAGCCAGTGCTTCGGTAACGGCTTGAGCCACACCTGCAACTAATATTTGATTAACCGCTTTGGTTGCCTGCCCCTGCCCGACTTTGCCCATATAAGTTACTTGTGAGCCGATGGAATGAAATAAATCTCTGGCACGCTTGTAGACCTTTAAATCTGCCCCAACCATAATCGCCAATGTGCCTTTTTGAGCACCCTCAACACCTCCTGAAACGGGTGCATCCATAAAGCCAATGGCTAGCTTTTCTAAATCTTCTGCTATTTTTTTCGCACTTGAGGCACACACGGTTGAACAATCAATCACCACAGAACCTGGTCTGAGCCATGCCTTAAATTCATCAACAACTTGCAACAAGTCATCATCTGCTGAAACACAAGTTAAGACACAATCTGCTTGAGCAAACATCTGTTCGTCGTCTTCAAATTCTTGCAAATTCAGTTCATTACTCAAACCATATGCCACACCTTGAGTACGATTTTTGACACCGATTAACAATCCATGTTCTGCCAAATTTCGGGCAATGGGTCGCCCCATTGCACCCAAGCCATAAACAATGACTTTTTTTAATTTAGGTAATTTTGTTGTCATATTTAAATTAGCGTGCTGAAACCAAAGCCTATTATAGTCACAAATTCCTTAAATACCTTTGCTTTGACGTAATTCTTTTGATTTAATTAAACCCAGCCCGCTGGTTTTGAGGCTGTTTTATAGGGCGGCATACCTAATTTATAGGCTAACCATTTTTCGTGCTTCGGTAAGTTTTGTTTTAAAAACTGGTATCTTTGTTCAACCACAGGGTTAATTGTGCAGTTATTTTGATTGCCGTCAAAAACAAGTTCCATCTCATTTTCAAATCCCATACTGTAAAGAATGAATAAATAATTGTTATGATTCCAGATACCACCACTATCTGTATTCACTCTTTTGTCTGTGTTTTGAAGGCTTGCTGAGTTGTTTGCACTTGAAAATCCCATAAAATGCATGTCTTCAAAATCAGCTGCCGATGGTGGTTTGATTTTCCAAAAATCCAGCTTTGCTTTTAACCTTGGATTAATACGGCTTGGTTTTTGCACTTCTTGCCAAAATTTAGTATCTCGGCGTTTGGTTAAACAATAATGCATATTAATAAAATCGAGAATTTCAAAATACCTATTGCTTAATATTCTGTTAAAACGAAAAGCCATTTGTTCCATGTTGGCTAAATCAAAAGGGAAATATTCAGTCAATAATACTGCCGACAATTCACTCAAATGCAAACCTGTGGATTCTAATGGTTCAATAAACCCTCCTGATAAGCCAATAGCCAAACAATTTCCATGCCAATGCTTTAGCCTTCTACCAACCTTAAATTTTATAATTCTTGCTTGTAATTCATCGCAATTTTGACCTTGATAAGCTCTTAATTCCTCTTGTGCTAATTTATCACTTATGTATTGACTTGAATAAACATAGCCTATTGATCGTTGATGCTGCATGGGTATGTCCCAAACCCATCCATTGTTTAAAGCGGTTGCTGTTGTATAGGGTCGCACAACGCCTGGATAATGCGTGACATAAGGAACATGCATGGTAACAGCTCGATCACACAACAACCATTGAGAAAAATCTTCAAACTCTACATTTAAAGTTTCACCTATTAACAGTGCCTTAAATCCTGTACAATCAATAAATAAATCACCTTCAATCACATCACCACAATCCGTTTCTACAGATTTTATGGTTTTTTCATCGCTTAGATTCACTTTTTCAACATTTGAGGAAATGTATTTCACACCTCTTGCTTGTGAATAAGCATTCAAATATTCAGCAAATTTTTGAGCATCCATATGATACGCGGCATTTAACGGTACTCCCATGTTCCATGGCTGAATGGTTTGCGGCGACAGTCCCAACTCACAAATTTGTGCTTGTGCTGAACAGGTGTCGACAAACGGAATACTTTTATCACTCGCCAGCCATTGGTAACTGGCATTATCTAAGGGAGTTTGATTAAAGCGGTTGAAAGGATGGAAATAATGTGAGTCATCTTTCTCAACCCAGTTGACGTATTTTATCCCTTGTTTGAATGTAGCATTTGTGGCTTGCATAAAATCATATTCATCAATGCCAATAACGGCTAATGTATGTTTTATTGATATAACCGTTGCTTCGCCAACCGAAATATTAGGAATATCAGGAGATTCTATTAAGGTAATTTCTATTTTATTATTCGCTTTGTTTTTGTTTATAGCAGCATTTAAATAAGCTGCTGTAATAAATCCTGATGAACCGCCGCCAACAATAACCACTTTTATCTTTTTCATAATCTACTGCCAACCTTTTGGTTTATAACTAAAGGAATAATTTAGCATCCCAACATATTTCTTTAGCCAAAAATCATGTGGTGGTAATACTCTATTGGCTTCTTGTAAGCGATCAATAATATAGGGATGAAGCTTAATGTCTGTTTGACTTTCGACTTGATATTTATCTTGATTATAATGCATACCATACATTATGCATTCATAACTCTCATGATTCCACAAAGCAGCAGTATCTGTATTCGCCCTATTATCCACACCACTATTGGGTTGGATTTTGGGTTGGTAATTTAAAAAAGATTGGTCATCAAAATCTGACATGCTGGGAGATTTTAGTTTCCAAAAATCTAATTTTACTTTAAGCCTTTCGTTTATTCTTTCAGGCTTACGAACCTCTTGCCAAAATTTTGTGTCTGTGCGTTTTGATAAACAATAGTGCATATTAATAAAGTCAAGTATTTCATAAAACCGATTACTCATAATTCGATTATAACGATAAGCCATTTGTTCCATATGTTCATCATTGTATGGGAAATATTCAGCTAACATTACCGTACCTAAATCACTAAGATATAAACCTGTTGACTCTAGTGGTTCAATAAAGCCTCCTGACAACCCTATTGCTATACAATTTTTTTTCCAATGTTGTTTAATATGGCCTACTTTAAAATTTATAAGTTTTGTTTCAAATGTGTCTATTTCACATCCTTGATAAGAGAACAGTTCTTTTTTTGCATCTTCTGCTTGTATATGATTACTGCTATGAACATAGCCAAGTGAGCGTTTTGTTTGCAATGGTATATCCCAAACCCAACCACTACTTAGTGCTGTGGCGGTTGTATAAGGTCTTACCACTCCTGGAAAATGCTTGTCATAAGGTACGTGCATTGTAATGGCTCTGTCACATAACAACCATTGCGAACAATCTTCAAAAGCAACATTTAGCTTTTTATTCATTAATAGTGACTTAAAACCAGTACAATCAATAAATAAATCAGCGGCAAATGTTTTACCTTTATCTGTTGTCACAGATTGAATATTGCCATTTTCCTGTAGCGTTACATTGGTAATATTTGCATAAATATGTTCAACACCTCTTGGTACAGATACATCTCTTAAGTAATCAGCAAATTTTTTAGCATTAAAGTGATAAGCATAGGTTAAGGGTTGCCCAAAGTCCCATTGCCCCATCATTACAGGAGCTCTGTTCATTTCACAAATGATAGGCTGTTCAGAACATGTTTCGATGAAGGGTATTTTTTGATTACTAGCTAACCATAATTGCGCAGAATCATCCAAAGGCTGTTTTCGAACCCGAGAAAAAGGGTGATGGTAATGAGAACCATCATTATATTCCCAGTTCACATATTTAATTGATTGCTTAAAAGTTGCGTCGGTCTTTTGCATAAACTCTTGCTCATTGATGCCAATAACGCTCAGTAAATGCCTTATAGAAGGAATCGTCGCCTCGCCAACCGAAATTGTTGGAATATCTGGTGATTCGATTAATGTGATTGAAACATTGTAAGGTCTATGCTGATTGTTTAACGCTTTTTGCAAATAACTAGCAGCCATCCAACCAGATGAACCACCTCCTACAATCAAGATTTTTTTAACCCGCATTACTCATACCCAAGAATTGAACGCAAACCTGGTGCAGCATAATCGACCAATTTTTTATGAGTCGCTGGCAGCTCATTGGGAAGCTTAATAAGGTTTCCATAAAGATTTTCTCGTGCCGTGCCCGACTGCTTTCTATCGGCTCCTATTTTTACTCTTTGCAACCAATCATCACTTTGCTTTATGTTTGCAAAGTCAAATATGTTCTTGAAATATTCTTTAGCATCCGAGCTTTCCAAATTTTTTAAATGGTGAATTATTTCTTCAAACTTTATCAGAAGCAAATCCGTCCCCAACCAAGAAACAGCATTATGAGTGAAAATTTCCTCTAAATTTGGAGATTTATCATAGATGCCGAAAATCATCATATTGTAGATTTGCTCAAGTGTAAACTCTTCACTTTTTAAATGATCCAAGCCTCCATCAAAGGAGTCAGATAAGAAAAAACGAGCCCGAGCTAAAACCCAATCATAAGGATCTCTAACCACAAGAATTTGTTTTACTTTGTGCATAACAAAAGCCGATTCATCCGAAAAAAATAAATGCCCCCAACTCAACATAGGCTGTTTCTTGGAAAAAGCCCTAATGTGATCCGATAAAATTGCCGATTGGATAAATGCAGCATGGTATTGTTGTTCAACAGGAACAAACATGCGAAATATATTTCTAACAAGATGCGTTCCACATTTTGGTACGGAGTTAATGAAAATTGGATTATTTAACTTTTCCTGAGAAAAAACTTTATTAATCTCATTCAAATTATCAGGCTTTGCATGAATTATAGGCATATTAATATATTACAGATAAAAAAGAAGCCGAATCATCGGCTTCTTTATTTTACAATGTGAAATCAATTTTAGATAGATTTTAATTAAAAATCATACCTCAAACTTAAGAAGATAGAACGTCCAAATGAATCATATTGAGAATAAAATGCAGAATTACCCACGCGTGTTCCTGTACCTCTACTAATTTTTGGAGGAGCTTTATCAAATAGATTTCTGATACCAATAACGCTGGTTAATCCTGTGGCTTCGTGGGTATAACCGAATGAAATAGTATGATAAGTCGTTCCACCAATTCTAATGGTTCGTCTGGTTGTGGCATTGGTATCCCCACCTGGCGTAAAAGTAATAAACTCGTTTACACCATCTCTTGCATCAGCTGATCCAATGTAGTTCATAAACCATGTTGCGTACCAGTTGTTTCTTTCAAACTGGATACTGAGATTTCCCGTATGCTCTGGATCCCCAAAAAAGCCATTATTACGCCTAAACCCATCTTCACCATTGGCTATATCTTCTGGTGTTGGCTCTAATAATTTTATTTTATCAACTTTTTGGAAAGTATGTTCTGTTCTGAAATTTAAAGAGCCCCAGGGTATGTCAACTGCATAATTTACTTTAAAGTCCCATCCTGCATTTCTTTGTTCAGCAATATTTATGTAACTGTCTCGTACAGTTAAAATTCTCAAATCACCGTTTGTTCCTGTATCCCTTGTGAATAAATCACATAGCGGATTGGATTGAAAAAATTCAGAATTATAACATTGAAACACAATGTTACCCGCACCAAGCTGAGCAACTTCCCCTTCTATTTTGAAATCAAAATAATCAATAGACATATTTAAATCCGCAAAATCAGGTCGCCAAACTAATCCCCAAGTGTTAGACTTTGAGGTTTCTGATTGCAACACTCCAAATCCACCGCCAGTTATCACTGTTGCAGAAATTGCACCACCTTGATAATCATCAGGAATGCCATCGGCCGCACAGTTGTCAGCCAAAGTTTGAGAGATTGAGCCATTATCCAATGCGTCTCCCCATCTAATACATGGGTCAACACTGCGTTGAGAGGTAAATGAAGTTTGATCATTTAGGAACAATTCAAATAATGCAGGGGCTCTAAACGAGGTTCCAACCGAACCTCTGACGGTAAAACCATTACCAATATGCCATGCTATACCGCCTTTATAAGTCGTATCAGAGCCCGCATCTGGAACATCAGTGTACCTCACCGAGGCGTTAAAATTTAGTTCTTCAACCATTGGCAAATCCGCTAGTAGCGTTGTTTGCATTTCTCCAAACACGGCATAGGATTCAATCGCTCCTC
>CAZQMH010000023.1:0-16231 GCA_964594435.1 uncultured Alcanivoracaceae bacterium | reverse complement strand
TTTGGGTTGAATGCTGTCCAAATTTCGCAGTTGTTTTATCGCGTCTCTGACCATGTGTGCCAAATCACGGTCTGAGGTTGCTTGTAAATCGACCTCGTGCAGTGCTTGAACATTGGCTTGAACTTGTTGCAATTCTTGCCCCCAAATTTCTGAGCGTTTTTCAAAAAACTTTTGGGCAGGTTCAAATAAGGCTTTTTGCACTTCTCGAAATTGAGTGTAAAGTTCTTGATTGCGGACAGGGAAACGATCGCCTTCGAGTTTTTCATGCTCTTCCATGTCTTTCCATTGGCTGTTGGCTTGCTTCATTTTCTTCAACAGGGCATCGGGATGCAGTCCGGTACCGATGAGTTGTTTGAGTTCTTCAATGAGACGCAGGCGTATTTTGTCATTGCTCCATTTTTGCCATTGGCGTAATTCTTTGAGTTCATTCCAGATGGTGTCAAATTCAAATTTGTGCTGTTTTATCAGTGCATGTTGACCCGCAATTTTTTTGTGTTCTGCAATTTTATTAATTGCTATTTTGGCTTGGGCAAGATGACCATCTTTGATGAGTTTTTGTACTTTTGCGATGTTGTCAACGGCTATTTTGGCAGATTCTTCACGTTGTTTGGCAGATTTTTCAATTTTTTCTGCCAGCTTAAGCATGGCATTGTCAAAGCGGTGTTTGAGGGTGGCAAAGGCGGTGTTGTTTTTGGCATGACGAGCGTTTTCTTCCCATAGTTGTCGGAATTTCTTGATTTGATTGGGCTGGTTGTATTTGTGTTTTAAAGCGGCATCAAGTTGGTCAACAATCGCTAATAATTTGTTTGGCAAATCTTGTTTTTTGCTCTTGCTGTCTCGAATTTCTTTCAGACTTTCGAGATTTTGAGCAAACTGTTGTTGTTGTTGCACTGAGGCATGAGTTAAGTCAAAGCCTGAATATTTGCTGATTTGACTTTGAATTTGTTCCCAGCTTTTTTCCTGTGCATGAGTGAGAGAGCTGTTGAGTTCTTCAATTTTACTAGCAATGCGTTGTTGTCTTTGCTGGGTTAAAAATTCTTCTCTTTGTTTGGGGTCGAATGTTAGTGTGGCTGTTCTGTAGGCTCCGTCAAAGCGTTTTTGTAGCGTTTCTAAGTTGTGTTGTTTTTTGAGTTCTAACCATTGTTGATGCAGGTCATCGGCATCTTTCTTGCTGGATGTTTGGGCGTTGTGAATGAGTTTTTCCATAGATTCACAAATGACTAAGGCTTTTTGTTGCAGGATTTTATCTTTGTCCCCATCGTTTTCAAGTTTTTCTTGAATGGCTTTGAGGATTTTTTTGTCTTTGTTTTTTACCAGTTTGAGTAGCCGCTTGAGGGTGGCTTTTTTGTTTATTTTACTGAGAATAATTTGGCGTAAATCACGCTCTTTTTCGGCAACCAGTAAATCTGCCAACAATCCTTGTTTGCTTATTTTTTCGATGCAATAGGCTCTTATTTGTTTGTTGGCGGAATTGGCAGCAGCTATTTCGTGTGTGGTGTTGTCATTTAGGGTTTTTAGGATAGTTAATTGCTCGTTGTCTTGTTTTTTTGAAAACCACGCTTGCAGAATTTTCAAGGCTGAGTTTTGGACCTGTTTGCTTTTGTCGCTGTTGGCTATTTTGGCGAGTAAGGCATAGTCTTTTAGGCGTTTAACCGCGGCATTTCTGACTATTTCTGAGCTGTCATTTTGGGCAATGGTTGGTAGTTGGTTTTTGAGTTCTGCGGTATCATCGCTGGCGACTCCTTGTGCACGAATGTCGTCGTTTTTGTGCTTCCAGTCGGGTTTTTTGAATAAGTTTAAGAGACTCATGCGGCTTTCCTCATTAAGTTGTCGGTAATAAATTGTAGTTGTTTGCTGGCATCATTTATTTTGTATAATGTGCGGGCAATAGTTTGTTGTTTTATGCGTTTTAAGAACCAGCCAATATGTGACCTTGCAATCAACATGCCTTTGTATTCACCGTAGAATTGGTGTAAATTTTCTACGTGTTGGTACATGGTTTGTATGATTTCTTGTTTTGATGGTTGGGGCAAAAGATTGCCTGTTTTTAAGTAGTGCTCTATTTCACGGAAAATCCACGGATTGCCTTGGGCGGCACGTCCTATCATGATGCCATCGCAGTTGGTTTGTTGGAATACTTGCAAGGCTTTTTGTGGAGAATCAATGTCGCCATTGGCGATAACAGGGATGTCGATATTTTGTTTGACCTGTGTTATTTGGCGATAATCGGCTTGCCCTTGGTATTTTTGTTGGCGAGTTCGTCCGTGAATAAAAAGGGCTTGCACTCCGCAATCTTGTGCAATTTGGGCAATTTGTATGGCATTAATGCTGTTTTCATCAATGCCCAATCGTATTTTTAGGGTGATGGGACAGTTCACCGCTTCTACCGTGGCTTGCAGAATGTCTTTGACAAGCTTTGGCTGTGCCAATAGAGCTGATCCACATGATTTTTTGTTGACTTTTTTTGCGGGGCAACCCATGTTGATGTCGATAATTTGTGAGCCGTTTTTTTCGTTAAATTGGGCTGCCAGTGCGACTTGTTTTGGACTGGAACCTGCTATTTGGGTGACGATTGGCTCAGGTTCTCCTGTGTGATTCATGCGGAAACGGGTTTTTGCTGAATTCAGTAAGGATAGATTACAACTGAGCATTTCTGAGACAACATAACCCGCTCCTAATGTGCGACACAATTGTCGAAAAGGTCGGTCGGTGACGCCACTCATCGGTGCTAATGCGATTGAGTTTGGCAACTTGTACTTTCCGATTGTTAAGGTTGGTATGTTCACGTTTGACTAACAAAGGTTAAATCGACTGATTATACCTGATGTTAATAAATTGTTAAACCCAAATGCTATTAGTCGGTAAATTTGTTAATTTACTTAAAGAATTTAACCTGAGGCTTGAATTTTTTATGCTGGTATCGAATCAATTGTTTGGCTAAAAAAAGCCCTAAAAGTAAGCCAATGCTGCCGCCTGCATCTGCAGATAGCTGATAGTAACTGAAGGAGCTGTAGCCTATCATAAGACAAATGAGTGCCAAAACAATGGGCAATCCGTAGAGCAAAAAGCTTAATTTTAGCAGTTGCGTTTGTTTGAAGTCCAGTCCGATAATTTCATTGACTTTATACCCTTTTTTAAAAAAGCCTGTGGTGTCAACCAAGTGACTTGTGCTTTGGGTGGATTTGTTTCTGGCAACACTGATGCTGTTGCTCTTTGACTTGTGGAAGATAAAATCTAAAAAGCCGCTGTGACAACGGCTTTGGCAATTTGTGCATGGCTCTTGAGTTTGCAAATCCAGCTCAACTTGAGCGTCATTTATGTTCTTTATGCGGGCAAGCTTAATCACTTACGTTCTTTATGATGATGGGTGATTTGTTGTGTTTGTGCCCTTCTTTTTGGTTGATAATAATCATATAGGGTGTGTCAATGTTTTGCGAAAAACCTTGGTTGTATTGTAAGGTGTTTTTGGCCGAAACCGACGGAAAACGACTCAGCGATGGTGGTGGCACTAAAGATTTTTCACTTGAGGCATAGCTGGCTGATAGTGCAGGCTTGAATGGTTGAGCTATGGCGTTGGAGTTTTTGGCAAGTTGCGTTGAGCTGTTTTGTAATGTTTCATTTGGGGTTTGATTTTGTAACATAAAAACTGACATAAAAGCCACACTGGCAGCAATGCCTAAACCTAACACTGGCTTGAGCCAATTGTGTGATTTTGTTGTGGGATTTTGTGCTGTGGTTGTGGTATTGGGCTGTGTCTCATTTTGCAATTGTTGGGTCACACGTGCGGCAATATCGATGACTAATGGTTCATCGCTTTGCTTTTGCAGGCACGACTTTATGAGATGGTAGCTGTCCCATGTTTGGGATAGGGATTTGTCGGCTGCCATACGTTTCAACAAAAATTTACTGGCACTGAGTTCTAACTCACCATCCATAAGATTGGAAATTTGTTGTTTTGCTTTATCGGACATATTGTGTTCTCGTTTGTTCTTTTTGTAACATTGGTTTTAAGGCGTTATCAATGACGTCTCTGGCTCTAAAAATTCTGGAACGTACTGTTCCAATTGGACAGGCCATTTCTTTGGCTATTTCATCATAGCTCAAGCCTTTAATTTCACGTAGAATGATGGCTTGCTTTAAGTCGTTTGGTAAGGCTTGTATCGCATCATGCACGACTTTTTCAATTTCTTGTCTTTCGTATTCGGCATCTGGCGTGTCGAAATTTTGATTTTCAAAGGCATCGGCATAGTTTTCAGCCTCGATAGGCTCTATGTCTGAGTTTTGTATTCTTCTGCCTTTGGCAACCAGATAATTTTTGGCGGTATTAATGGCGATACGATAAATCCATGTGTAAAAAGCCGAATCGCCTCTAAATCGAGGCAAGGCTTTGTAGACCTTGATAAAGACATCTTGGGTGACATCTTGTATCTCATGAAAATCTTTTATCAGTTTTGATACCACACCACCGACTTTTTGTTGGTAGCGTTGCACAAGCAATTCAAAGGCTTTGATGTCGCCTTTTTGTGCTTGGCGAACCAACTCTAAATCTATTGCCTTATCTGACATGTCGCTATTAATATCCTGTTTGTTACTCATTGTTGTATGCTATGACATGTGTGGGGTTAGAAAGTTGCATGATTTTACTTTTTTTTAACTTTTTAGCAGTTTGCCCATTAATGCGACTCTTTCGGCAAGCAGTTCTTCTACTTCATCTTCGCTTAATGGCTTGGAGAAGAGGAAGCCTTGAAAGAATTCGCATTCTCTATTGAGCAAGTATTCGCGTTGTTCTTCGGTTTCTACGCCTTCGGCGATAATTCTTCTTTTTAGGCGTTTGGCTATATTGATGGTGGCATCTAATATGGCTTCGTCTTCAGGGTTGATGCCGATGTTTTTGACGAATGATTGGTCTATTTTTATGTATTTTGCGGGTATTTTCTTAACGTAGTCGAGGGTGGAATGACCTGTGCCAAAATCGTCAATGGATAAGGTGCAACCAATTTCTACTATTTCATTGAGTGTGTCCATTAAGTTGGGGACAACATCTAAACTAATGGTTTCTGTTATCTCAAAGTCTATGTATTTTGGGTGAATGCCTGATTGGTTGATGATTTTTTCTAGGGTGCTGGGTAATTTTGTGTCAATAAGCTGTATGGCCGACAGATTAACTGAGCAGGTTAAGGGGAGACGGTATTTGTCTTGCCATTTCAATAACATTTCACATGAGCGTGCGGCGACTATTTCCCCTATATCGCAAATAAGACCTGTTTCCTCAGCTATAGGTATGAATTGTCCTGGGTTGACCATACCAACAACGGGGTCGATCCAACGAACCAAGGCTTCAAAGCCGATTATATCTTCTGTCTGGGCGTTAATTTTGGGCTGGAAAAAGACTTTGATAAATCCTTCTTTTATGGCATTTTTTAGGTTTTCTTCTAGTTCAATTTTTTGCGTTAAGGCTCTACCTGTGTGGTTGAGTTTGAAGGTGACGAAGTTGTTTCTGCCTGCAAGTTTTGCATCATAAAGTGCCAAGTCTGCATTTTTTAACAGGCTGGATACGGTTTGCCCATCGTCAGGATAAATTGAGACGCCAATATTGTAGTCAACTTCTACTTCTTCACCATTGCTGATGAGAATGGGACGATTCATTTTTTCTATGAGTTCTTGGGCTTTTGTTTCTGCCAAGAATTTTTCGAATTGGGGATGCAATAAAATAACAAATTCATGACCCGACAGTCGATAGACGGTACCGGTATTTGCAATGGATTTTTTTATGACTACTGATAAGTTCAGAATTAATTCGTCGGTTAATTCTATGCCCAGTGATTTGTTAAGATAGTTGAGTTTCTTTACGTCAATGATTAATAGTGCAATGTATTTGTTGAGTTCTAGTTCGTGTTGTAATAAATAATCTATTTTTTCTGTTAGGGCGTTGCGATTGGGTAAAGATGTGAGGTTATCCATTTGCCCATCGGCTTCTTTTTCATCAATAATGCTTTTTTGGAAGAGGCAAAAACGGCATCTGTTGACCAGTGACTTGAACAGGATGGAGATGGTTTTCCAGCTTTTTACTGGTTTTTTGCTGCCAGCTAATAAAGCACCGTAGTATTTGTTGTTGTGTTCAATTGGGTAAAAACACAAACATTGCAAATTGTTTTTATCCAGAATATTGACATGAACGGAGGCTTTGTTATTGAGGTCGAGTTCTAAATAATCGGTATCTTTAAGTATCGATTGGATCTCCAAAAAGCTGTTACCAATAACATCTTGAGCCAATGCATCATTACCAACAATGGTTGATTTTTCAAATTGGTTTTTGCTGCATTCATAAAATACCAAAAAGTCAAAGCCTAAATATTTCCTGACATCCTCTAGTATATTGTTGAATTGCGAATCTCCTACAGAGGTTTGAAAAATCTTTCCTAAACAGCTATAAACATCAGAGGAAACACCATCAACACTTTCTTTTGAGAGGACGCCTAAATAGATGATTTCGTTGTCAATCACCGACATTTGGTATTCTGCTAACAAGTTTTGTTGGGTATTGTTGGCAGTATTATTGATGATAAAAGATGTTTTTTCGTTGGTTGTGATTTCTTTTATGTAGTTATTGTAGTTAGCGTGGTTGTTGTTTGCGTCGAGTTGGTACCATGGTAAGCCGATGAGTTGCTGTTGGCTTTGTTGCAGCAAATTAACCAAGGCGTTATTGAGGTGTGAAATTTTTTGGGTTTTGGCGTTGATAATTAATTTGGCTTGTGCCGAGTCATAAAAAAACACATCCCATAATGCCGTTGCATCCAGCGATAAGGTGGTGTCTTTTTCAACTTGTCCTTGAGGTGTTGGGGCATTGCTTTTAGTGCTTGTTTTTTCTATTGTTGTTGCTTTGCTTTGTTGAGTATCATAAAGTTTTGATAAGGCTTGTTTTAAATCAGTATCAGTAATACCTTCAAATAAAATCAAATTGACGATTTGCTGAAATTGCAATTTGATGGTATCGCTTAATGAAACTTTATTGTTAATCAGCAAAACGGTTTTTAAATTGGAGTGGTTATGGGTGAGATCGAACAGTTGTTTGGGGGTTCTAAGAATTTCTTTGGCACATTCTATAACTAAAACATGGATGTTTTCTTCGGGGTCATTAAGTATATCCGCACAGCCATCAAGGTCGATAGCCGTGTGAATCATTTCTGCATCGTTGCCATCGAAAAAATTGAACAATGCAATTCTTTCTTTTTTTAAGTTGCAACATATCAGAATGTTTTTGTCGCTAAAATTACTCATGTGCCAAAATCCATTTACCATCTCTGAGCTTGTATTTTTGAGCATTTTTATTGACTAATTCAATTTTATGCCCGTTTTGCGTTAAATAAGGAAAGGAAGTGTTTTGGTCGACTAAGAACACAAATTTAGTATTTTTGTTAGCTTTAGCGTTAAAAATATTTTGCGATGTTGGCAAGGCGGTTTTTAAATCCAATAAATCTTTATTGGTTAAGATAGGAAAGACGTAGACCGCGAAATAGTGGTTTTTGTTGGCGTATTTTAATGCATCCAATACGCCGCGAGTGGCTGGTAAAGGTGTTTGTCGAGATTTTATATCGACCATGCCTAAATCTGCCGTCCAAATATAGATTGTTAATCCTGAGCGAACCGAAATTTGTCTTAATGCTTCGATTATTTCATCTTTTTTTTCACTTTCCATGTATTGAAAGCCGTCAGTCTTCCTGATTTCTTGCTCCAATTTGTTCATTACTGAAAGGGATAAAAAGGTCATAGTTGGTATTTTACATGGTTTCGGTAGCGATATGATCGCCTTTAAAAGGAGCCAGCAATGTTTCAATTTTGGTGCGTGCTTGTTCCATGTCGGAGTTGTCGGAAAATTGCACGCCAATGCCAGGATGTTTCAAGCCGCTGGCACCTGCTGGTGTCACCCAAATGACCTTGCCAGTAATGGGTATCTTTTCATCGCCCATCAGTGAAAGCAATAAAAAAACATCATCACCGAGCTTGTATTTTGTTTTGCTGCGAACAAAAACACCGCCATTTTCTACAAAAGGCATATATAACTTATGTAATTCTGTTACATCTTTAATGTCGCACGAAAGTATTCCACCTTTCATGCCTGCACCCATAAATGCCATAAATGCAATCCTCAAATATCTAATTGAATTTATTATTATACATTAATTTTGTTTAAATTTTAGTTTTTTACTCTTTTTTTATGTTTTCAAAAGCATTTTGCCAGTTTATCAATAACTCTTCGGTTAGCAATTCTGTTTTTAGTGCGGTATCTAGTCGCTGCATAAATACAAATATTTCATCAATAAAGTTGTGTAATATTTTTATATTTTTTGCTTCTGTGCCGAGTGCGTTGCGGTATTTTAACAAATGTTCATTTGCTTGTGTGAGCAGATTTAATTGTAGCTTTATGAGGTTTAAAATCAGTATGGCACAGTAGTTTAAGTGTTTGTAGTCACTGTTTCTTTGCCAGCGTGCCGATACTTCGGTGACACTTTTTTGTTGGTTCTTTAGCAATACGAGGTCATCCATCATGGTAAGGACCGCATTTATAGTAGAGTTGTTTAGAATTTCAAGGGCTAACAGCGGAGCATTGCCGGCAATCAGCAAGCTTAATTCGCTGTCTATTGCTGGGGCACTTGTGTGCTTGGCGAGCCAGTGGTTTGTTTGCTGGCTATCGTCGCACCGCAGGTTTGTTTTTACGCAACGGCTTTTGATTGTGGGCAATAAGCGACCTATTTCGCTGGTGGTTAGAATAAGGATGACTTTGGCAGGTGGTTCCTCTAAGGTTTTTAACAGGGCGTTGGCAGCAGATGTATTCATGCGGTGGGCATTTTCGATAATAATAACCTTGTATTGGCTGCGGGTTGAACTGAGATTTACTTTTTGGGAAAGTTGACGAATTTGGTCAACTAAAATAGTGGCTTTTTCGGCTCTAATTATCGTCAAGTCGGGGTGATTGTCAGCGGCAAGCAAATGGCATGAACTGCACGAATGACACACGGTGGATGGACTGAGGTTTTCACACATGGCGATATGTGCCATATTTTTAGCAAGTTGAATTTTTCCTATGCCACGACTGCCGCTTAACAAGATGGCATGCGGAACGTGTTGCTTTTCTATGGCCTTATGCCAAGCAGAAATATTTTCTTCAAACCAAGGATAGGTGTTCATAATAAATCATTTTTATGTTGTTGCAACGCCTTGCTAATGGCTTCTTCAACTTGCTTGATGCTTTGGTTGGCATCTATGATGGCGTAGGTGTTGTGACTGATGGCGGCCTTTTTTCGGTAAGATTCGGTGATTTTATTAAAAAAGTCCAAGCCTTCTTGTTCAATTCTGTCAGCAATGCCACGATTTTTTATGCGTTGTAAACCAACGCTTGCTTCCACATCCAACAATAAGGTGAGGTCGGCTTGGGTATCCTTAACAATAAAATCATCCAACCATTTGACCGTCTCAAAGCCCAGCCCTCTGCCACCACCTTGGTAAGCATAACTGGCATCAACATAGCGATCTGAAAGCACCCAAAACCCTTTTTCAAGCGCAGGTTTTATAATATTTTCAATGTGCTCATTGCGTGCGGCAAACATTAATAATAATTCTGTTTTGGCGTGTAAATGCTCGCTGTGCAAGAGGATTTCCCTGATTTTTTCGGCGATGGGTTCTCCGCCTGGTTCACGGGTACAGATGTAGGGCACTTGCCAGTTATCCAGTACGGATTTGATGATTTTTAAGGCGGAGGTTTTGCCGGCTCCTTCTGAACCTTCAAGTGTAATAAGCTTGCCTTTTTGGTGGCTCATAATTTTTTCCCTTTGAGGTAAGCTTTGACCGCTTGTTGGTGTTGTTGGTAAGTATCTGAAAAAAAATGTCCACCACGATTATTGGCAACAAAAAACAGGGCTGTGCCCTTGGCAGGATGGGCACTGGCAGCAATGGAATCGGCACTGCACATGGCAATAGGCGTGGGTGGCAAACCATGGCGGGTGTAGGTGTTATAGGGTGTGTCGGTTGTCAAGTCTTTGTTTTTTATGTCGCCATCGTAATTTTCACCCAAACCGTAAATGACGGTTGGGTCGGTTTGCAGCCGCATATTTTTTTGCAAACGGCGAACAAAAACGCCAGCGATTTGCTCTCGTTCATTGCCGAGCGAGGTTTCTTTCTCAACAATCGACGCCATGGTGAGCAATTCATAAGCTGTTTTGTAAGGCAAATTGTCGGCTTTATTGGCCCACTGTTCATTTAACACATTTTTTAAGGCAAGGTGGGCCCGTTTTAATAAGGCGAGGTCACTGTCCCCTCGAATGAATTGATAGGTTTCGGGCAAGAATAAGCCCTCAAGTGAAGTCTGATTGCTGGCTAAAAAAGCAAGAAGTTGTTCATCATTGAAATCAATTATTTCGTGTTTTAGATGCTTAGCGTTGGTCAATTTGTCTTTAAGTTCTCGCCAGTTTTGACCTTCTATGATAGTAAAATGGTAGGCGATAACTTGGTTGTTTTTAATCTTTTGCATCATTTGCAACGGCTTGTCTTGGGCAGAAATGTTAAACTCACCAACTTTCAGCCATGTGCCCACTTTTTGTAAACGAGCAAAAACACGCCATTGCCAAGCCTTGCCATTGCCTTCTTGTTGGCGAATGTTTTGACTAAATTGGGTGAAATTTTGCCCTTTTGTAATCGTTAGGATGGTGTCATTTTTGAACACAGGCTGGTCAAGAAATTGTTGGTATTGTTGGTAATAATAAAAACCAACAGCAAACCCAAGAGTGGATAAAATGATAAAGGCTAAGAATAGTTTTTTCATGCAGTGTTGAGGGTTTGTCCCCATTTTGTTTTTATATCTGCGATTATAGGGGAATTTGTCGCAAAGTGAAATTTATTTGCGATATTTTTGACTTCCATAAAACCTGAAACAGCATTGCACACCAACATGGCATCAAAACTGGCGAGTTGTTTTTTTTTGATTTTTTGAAATTGCAAGTGATAGCCTTGACTTTGCAACCAACGCAAAGCCACACCATAAACACCGCAGTTGTTTAGTTTCGGCGTATACAATTGCTTATTTTTTATAAAAACAATATTTTTGCTGATGGTTTCGATAATATTATTTTTCTTATCGCACACAACAGCATCGGTGTAGTTTGTGCCAATTAGGGCATTTGCTGCCATAACTTGTTCCAATCGGTTGAGGTGTTTTAAGCCCGCAAGCTGTTTTTGGTGTGCTAGATGAATGGACGAAAAGCCAATTTTAGGCTCTTTAAGAAGACTTTCATAAGGAGCAATATTAATATACCACTCAACATTGTTTGTATTACCACGATAGCCACGTTGCGTTACAGAGCGGAAAACGACTAATTTTGCAATAAAATCACCCTTGTTTTGGCACAATTGTATGATTTTGGCATAAACCACTGCGGTATCAATTTTTTCCAGCCCAAGTCGTGGCAAGTCATTCAGTAGGCGGCGCATGTGTAAACGCCACAAAGGAATACTGCCATCGCTCACCAGCAGGGTTTCAAATAAACCATCACCATAGTTAATTGCCCGATTATTAAGGCAATTTTCTGCATTGATTTCAAAGGATGCATAGAAATTCATGGCTTGATTTTACCTTAATTTCACTTTGGAAAAAGATAAAATTTAAATAACCTACAATAATTTGGATTTATGACGGTTATTTTTAATAGATTCCAAATCCCGATAGTGAATCGCAATAAAGAGCACAAGCACTTGGTGTGCATTAAGCGCTTGTGCTCTGATTGTGATTTCTCTATCGGGATTTGTGGAATAAGATATTATTGATCTTTAGGTCTTATAACATTGGCAAGTTCTTGTTCAAAAGCTGAGATATTAAACTGGGTCTGCAAGTTTTTTATCTCCTCATTATAAACATCCACGTTATATTTGTAATAAAGGTATTTGACTTGACCATAAGAATTTGCGAAAATCTCAGGAATAGTTTTCATGCTTAAGTAGCCACAGTAAATGCATGAGGGAGGCAATTCTATTTTGGGCATTATTTTCGCCATATCTACGGAAACTTGCGAGTGCTGAGCAAAACAACCTCTAGTTGATTGATCGTACAGGTATGCTGAACCTACTGTTGCGACTATTCTAGAATATTCGTTATTACAAGCTTCTAAGCTATTACCACTAACTGGAATATAACTGGTTTCTCCACCACTTGTTCGATGAGCAACGGTGCCCTTATAGCTTGTCGTGAAAAACAATTGAGCATTGACCTGTGTTGCAAGTAGAGCAATCGCCATTAGACTGATGTATATTATTTTTTTCATTCTTTTCTCCAATTTTTTATTAAATTTTTAACCAACAACAGTGTTGGCTATACTTGTATTCGCAGAATTATTTATATTCGTGCCATAAAAAGTTAAATTTATTAAAATAAACACTATAAATGTGATGTGCTTCACATTTATCGAATGAAAACTTCTTGTTTTAATTTGCCCAAATCCCGATAGTGAATCGCAATAAAGAGTGCACACACTTAATGTGCATAAGGAATTGACAAAAACTAAATCTACCTGATTGGTGATTAAGCTTTTTGATGATTTCTATATCGGGATTTGGGATTTGTCAAAATCATCAAAATTGATTTTGTTGGTACCCCAGATAATTAATACTACATTTAGAATTGCAGATGAAAAAACGGTTATCATAAGCATGGTTTGGTATTTGTAAATTAAAAACTCAGCAACGCTAAGTGCTAGTAAATGTACAAATATGTACAAATTATTTCTATAAAACTTGACACAAACAGTAAGGGGGGGGTAATATGCGGTTTCTACTAATCAAATAGGAAATGAAAATTAAGAATAAATTACTTTTGGCTATCTCACTTATGGGGACTTTGGCGTTGACTGGTTGTGGGAAACCCCAACCTATTGGGGAAATTGGCTGTGAAGGAGGTTCAGGAGGAAGTGTTTGCTCTGGTTCTGTAGGGGTTAGGTGGACATGGAAGAGTGGATACCCAAATATTGATTTAAGTGATGCAAGAATAAATTTAACAAATTCTAATATAGGTTTAGCATCTAATAATGGTACAATGTCGGTTCAGATAAAAAATGACTCTGGAGCTGTTCTTGCAACTCATGTTTTTAATTGGTATGGTATTGGAAATATTATTTATCCTAGTGACCCTGTTGCAGCAAGTGCTTGGTTAAATAATAATTTGCAAAATAATAACAAAATAAACTTTGATATTAATGGGATTGACTTTGTTGGAAATATTGGGGCAAATAATTTGATTGCCTTGTTTGAATATGGATCAGAGTCTGTGGGGTACAGTGATAGTTTCTATATGAATCTAGCTGATCAAAATGGTTTCTAAGAAAAAAAACAAATATTCTGTATATTTAGAGTTTTTTAGCAATCCAGTTTTCTTTTTAAGCTGGATTGCTGTATTGGCATTATTATATCCATTAAACTGTTTTGCATTATCTGAAAAGAAAATTGAAAGTGTCACAAATCATGGTGTAACAATGGCAGCAGTAATCTATGACAGGAAAAAAGATACCTATGCAACAATTTCGAGCTTCTCACAAGAAAAACCACAATACAAATTCAACAAAAATACAGTTACTTTAGCTAGCTATAATTACGGTAAAATCAAATTTAGCTTTAATACCTTTCAAGAATTTAAAAGAAATTTTGATCCTATTCATAATAAAATAACACACTATAAAAAACTTCCCAAGGCGATACATAATTATTTAAGCATCTTAAATATACCAGATTTTGATTTAGAAATATCTTATTACCTCATTCCAAATAAATTCGGAATGTATTATAAGTCTAAAGAACGAAAAGCAAACGATAAAGTTTCACTTGAATTTATCAATAGCCTTTCAAGAGAAGCAATTTCGCAATTCACACTTAATTTTGAAAATTTCACTTTAGGTACGACTCCTCATGAATTGTTTCACTTTATTATGAGATATAAAAAATAC
Organism: uncultured Alcanivoracaceae bacterium; assembly: GCA_964594435.1. GTDB lineage: Bacteria > Pseudomonadota > Gammaproteobacteria > Xanthomonadales > Marinicellaceae > NORP309. Next base: position 2,252 of record CAZQMH010000023.1, on the reverse strand, counting down.
CCTAAAATAAAAGAGTTGCGAGAAGAGATTTATGCATCAATATTTGGAGAATGTGTAGCGTATTCAATCAATAGTAAAATAAAACCAAAATTAGATATTTTAGAGTTTCCCAATAGTTTTTATAAAAACCCCACAAATGATTTAAAAAAAATTAGAAAAAAAATAAAAAAAGCTAAATTAATAAATAGTAGATTTGGTAAAATTATTGCTTTGTATTATTTTCAAGCCATTGCCAAAAATCATTCTGGAGTAAACATTCATTCAAATAATATATCTAAATTCTGCCACAAGTTATTCTCAGAGCATAACTTTAAATATCCTATTGAGAAAAAACCACCGCCTTGGTTTAATGAATTTTTGTTGTAACTATCATGTTTTCGGCAAATACCTAACCAACAGTCCAAACTCTATTTGAGCTAAATCCTTTTGACTTATTTCGATAGCAAGGCTAACAATATGACCCGAACCTGGTGCACAGTCGATTTTTTTACCATTTTTACCAAACATGGCTGCAAGTTTGAAACCAATAGTGGCTGTTGGGGTCATCAATTCGAGTTTATCACCGACTAAGAATTTGTTTTTGACATCAATTTTTAAGAGTGTGCTGGCATTATCGTAGTGCAGAACTTCACCGACAAATTGTTGTTGGTCGCTGCTAGAAAAACCGCTTTCGTAATTTTGAAACGCTTTGGGCGGATGGCGGCGGTAAAAGCCTTCGGTAAAGCCGCGATTTGCCAAGCCTTCTAATGTCTCCATGTGTTGCATGTTAAATTCACGTCCTTCTTGGGCATCTTTGATGGCTTGAGAATAGACTTGCGTGGTGCGAGCGGCATAAAAATGGGATTTGGTTCGCCCTTCGATTTTCAGTGAATCGATGCCGATATCGAGCAATGTTTTGACATGTTGCACGGCTCGTAAGTCTTTAGAGTTCATGATATACGTGCCATGTTCGTCTTCGTAAGCTGGCATGAGTTCGCCAGGGCGACCGTGTTCTTCTAGTAAAAATAAGGGATTGTCGTCATCGTTTGCATGAGGTTTATATGTATTTGTGCCTGATGCTTGAGCCAAGGGTATGACCTCGCCAGTGGCTGATTCTGTTGCTTGCATAGCATTGTATTTCCAACGACAGGAGTTGGTGCAGGCTCCTTGATTCGAGTCACGATGTGTCATGTAGCCCGATAACAGACATCGCCCAGAATAGGCAATACACAAGGCACCATGCACGAAAACTTCCAACTCAATATCGGGACATTCTTGTCGAATTTCTTTGATTTCATCCAATGATAATTCACGCGATAAGATAATTCGAGACAAACCCATGGTTTGCCAAAATTTAACGGTGGCAAAATTAATGGCATTGGCTTGAACCGATAAATGAATTGGCATAGCAGGCCATTGTTCGCGCACCATCATGATAAGTCCAGGGTCGCTCATGATTAAGGCATCGGGCTGCATGGCAATAATTGGTGCCAAATCACGCAAATAAGTTTTAACTTTATTATTGTGCGGAGCAAGGTTGGAGGCAAGGAAGAATAATTTGCCCAAACTGTGGGCATATTTTATGCCTTGTGCCAATCTATCGGCATTTTTGAAATCATTTTCCCGCACTCGCAAGGAGTAACGTGGTTGTCCAGCATAAACCGCATCGGCACCGTAGGCAAAGGCATATTGCATATTTTTATAGGTGCCCGCTGGTGATAAGAGTTCTATTTTTTTCATGCGTCTATGTTAGTAAAGTGGCAAAAATTAGTCAAATGATTCCCTCTTGTTTCTCACTTTGTTTATCTATAGAACTTGCACATGGCTAGCACTATCATCTAAAATGCAGGCATAAAACACAAAGGTAAGCAAAATGATAAGTTCACATATTCCAAATGTTCCCACTCCTGTCAATGAGCCCATTCAACAATACGCACCCCACTCTGCCCAAGCTTTGGCATTGCAAGCGTGTTGGGATGAAATGGCAGCCAAAAAATACGAAATTCCATGTGTTATCAATGGTCAGGATGTTTTTACTGATACAAGCGAAAATGTGGTGATGCCACACAACCATAAACATGTGTTAGGGGTTGCTTATCTGGCAGGCGAAAAGGAACTGAATGCGGCGGCCGATAGTGCTATTGCGGCACAAGAAAAATGGCGAGCAATGCCATGGCAATCACGTGTTGCCATATTTTTGAAAGCGGCAGATTTGGTGGCAGGCCCTTACCGAAACAGCTTAAATGCCGCGACAATGCTGGGGCAATCGAAAA
>CAZQMH010000022.1:0-16243 GCA_964594435.1 uncultured Alcanivoracaceae bacterium | reverse complement strand
CGGCATCGTCATCCTTGTTATAAAACAGGGTTTCTCCGCCCCATTGGTAATCCCATTGGCTTTGGATAAACCATAACGCCGTCATTTCTTTGGCATTAGGCATGCAGTCGGTATGCGGAAACAGCATGTCACCATAAGTTGCAACATTGCAATAACTGCGGTAAAGGCGGTAATTTTGCTCGAATAAATCTGCCATAACCTTATCTGCCATTTGGACCAAAGGTAAATGTTTAGCAGTTGCCAACGGCATATTGTGAGCCCAATGTCGGTAGGCTTCGACATCTGGTCGTGCGATTTCCGTATGGGTAAAGGGTGCAACATCTAAGGCTTTGGTAATTTCATTGATGACGGCTTGGGTTAATAAGTTATCAAATACAAAAATTGGCCTGCCATCAACGCTAAAGTGCTTGTCGGGCTTAAATTGACTCATAGTTTGGTCCTCGGTTGGTGTCGTTATCATGTATCCACAAGGTTGCCAGCCATTTTTCACCCTCAATAACTGGCGTTCCTGCATGCAATGATTCACTGTAGGGTTTTTTTGTTATATTATCTATATTTTCAAAAAATACAACATTTCCCATGTGTGCTGCAACTGTTTTGTCCAATTTTGGGAAACTGGTGTGCCCACCTTGTTTGACATCGTTTAAGTAGAGACAGATGGTTTTTATTCTTTGTTGTTCTGGCTTGAAATTGTTTTTGGATGAAATTCCACCAAAAAAGTCATAATGCGGTTTGTATTCTTGCCCGATACTGTAATGCAATACGTGTAAAATCTCCGATTGTTGACCAGTGGTGTTAAAGTTCAGGCAACATTTGTGCATGATTTGATTGATGGCAGGGTCTTCGGTCAGCCAATCAATGGTGGCTGAAAAGCTGGTTCTGATGGTGTCTTTTACGTGTTTGCCCGTTTTGGGGTCAACTGTCATGGAAGGTCGCATATAAGGTGCTGCGGTAAATTTTATGTATTCGCATTCCAATTTTGATAATAAATTTTTTATCAGGAAAATATCAGGTTTTTTATGCAGATAGGTTCTTTTTTTGCTCTTTTTAAGCTGTGCCCAGCGGAATTTTTTGACAAATTTTAATTGAGAATCCCGAATGTTTAATTGTTTAATGGAATACAAATAAATGGCAAAACGGTTGTTATTATAAAATGATTGGCTTAAAAGTTTTTCTGCTTTCTTCACTTTCCCAGCCAATTGGTAATGCACTGCCATAAGATTAAGAGCGGGAGAAAAATTATTTTTAACGGCTTTTTTTAATAATTTTTCTGCTTTTTTGCGGCTTTTCTGCACGCCATAGCCAAAATAGTACAGTTTACACAGTTCGTATTGTGCTTCGGGATTTTTTTTGGCTTGTTTAAAATATTTTATCGCTTTGGCTAAATTGCTTTCAAGCCCAATACCATGCAGATAACACAGCCCTAACTCCTTGATGGCTGGCAGATAATTTTGTTTGCTGGCTTGCTTTATGCAGCTTAAACCCAATTCAAATTGTTGTTGGCTAAAATAGTGTATGCCTTTTTCATACAATTCATTAAGCATAACATTTCTCAGAATAAAAAATAAATGAGGAGTTTAACACATATAAATCAAAAGACCTTGATAAGAGTCAATGCATTAAGCTTAATATTTCCCAAATCCTGATATGGAAAAAAACTTAACAAAGGTTTATCACCTAAGCCTTTATGAGTGGGAGTATGACGATTTCGCGTTTCTTTATCGGGATTTGGGTTTTTGTCGATAATTTAATTGTTAAACTGTATTTATTTGTGGGAGTATATTAAACTTGTCACTCGTGGAGAAAAAAATCAGCAACCGATAAACTTAATATTTTATGCAATACCAAAGCAAAGCTGCAATCTTGGTTGAAAAAGGCAAGTTTAAGCGTGCCGTAAAACTAATGACTAAAGCCATTAAGCAAGACCCCGAAAACGAACAGCTTTATCGTTTGCGTTTTGAGTATGCTCAATTTATACCCTTTGATAAACTGTACCATGAAGCGGCACAAGAGTATTTCCAATTGCTCTTAATCAATGAGGTTTCGGGCAATATCGTTCATGACCATTATTCCGTTTATTTAAGCACCACACAGGGTCGAATTGGTTTGACCGATGACTTATTGTTGCAACTTGCGGCCATTTTTGCGGGTTATGGCTTTGAAAATGATGCGGTTTATCTCATCAATCGGGTTATTCGTCGTAACTTGCGTCCGCAAAGTTTGGTTGATGCCATTGTTTCTTTGGTGAATTATTATGTTGATAGCAAACAAAAACAAAAAGCCACGCAATATGTGCAATACATGATAGACTTTTTCCCCAAAGAGCCAATGACTAAATACATGGTTCGGGTATACAAACAAAGTAAATAATCCCAAATCCCGCCTGAGAAATGATTTTAAGAATTTTAGCTCGTTGTTTTATTGCGGCATTTGCGGTTTTATGTCAATGATTTTGGATTCTTTGTTTGTGTCTTTTAGGTTTAAAAAGCTTTTGATTTGCCGTAAAATGCCTTGGGCATCTATACCTGCTTCTGCTAATAAATCTTCTCGGGTGCCATGATCTTGAAAAACATCAGGCAAGCCAAGGTTTAAAATGTTGCAAGTGGATTTAATTTGTATCAGGTATTCATTAACACCACTGCCAGCACCACCTTTGATAACATTGTCCTCTAGGGTAACAATAAAACGGTGTTCGTGCTGAATTTTTTTGAGTAATTCTTCATCCAATGGTTTAACAAATCGCATATTTACCAAGCTTGCATCCAAGCTTTCGGCAGCGACTTTGGCGGCTTCTAAGGGTGAGCCAAAGACCAATATGGCAATATTTGCCCCTTTTCTGACCATTTTTGCCTTGCCGATAGCCAGCTTTTGCATTTTGGGTTGAATAGCGACACCAGAGCCGCTGCCACGAGGGTATCTTACGGCAGCTGGAGTATCCAATTCATAACCTGTGTAGAGCATTTGTCGGCATTCGTTTTCATCACTTGGAGCCATAATTGTCATATTCGGAACACAACGTAAAAAGCTCAAATCCATATTGCCCGCATGAGTGGCACCATCAGGACCCACTACGCCACCTCTGTCAATAGCAAACAATACGCCTAAATTTTGAATAGCCACATCATGAATTAACTGATCATATGCCCGCTGCAAAAAACTGGAATAAATCGCGACCACAGGTCGAACGCCTTCGCACGCCATGCCCGCAGCCAGTGTTACCGCATGTTGCTCCGCAATACCAACATCGTAATATCGCTTGGGAAACAATTTGGAAAACTCCACCAAGCCAGAACCTTCACGCATGGCAGGAGTAATGGCGACAAGTTTGCCGTCCATTCGTGCCATGTCACATAACCATTGACCAAAGACCTGAGTGTAACTGGGTTTGCTAGGTTTTTTGCTGGCAACAACCCCAACTTTTGGGTCAAAGGGCGAGACCGCATGGTATTTTATTGGGTCTTCTTCGGCGGGTTTATAACCTTTGCCTTTTTTGGTAATAATATGTAAGAATTTCGGACCTTTAGTGGCCTTTATGGTTTGTAATGTTTTAACCAATTGGTTGACATCGTGACCATCAATGGGGCCGAAATATAAAAAGCCGAGTTCTTCAAATAAAGTCGATGGAATTAACATGCCTTTGGTGTGTTCTTCCCACCGCGACATGAATTTCCACAACCATGAATCCCGTTTCATGATGCGTTTGGAGCTTTCGCGCATTTTATTGTAAAAGCGACTGCTGACAATCTTAATTAACATGCGGGAAAAAGCACCGACATTGGGTGAAATAGACATTTCGTTCTCATTCAAAACAACTAACATATCAGATTCCAGTTCACCACCATGATTTAATGCCTCAAACGCCATGCCAGCGGTCATCGCACCATCTCCAATAACGGCAATAGATTTTCGGTCATTTCCCAGTTGTTCAGAAGCCAAAGCCATGCCCAAAGCGGCCCCAATTGAAGTAGAAGAATGCCCAACACCAAAGGTATCGTATTCACTTTCACAACGCTTGGGAAAAGGTGTTAAACCATCTTTTTTCTTAATTGTTTCAATGTTGTGTTTGCGACCTGTTAAGATTTTATGCGGATAAGCTTGGTGCCCAACATCCCAGACAATTCTATCGTGCGGTGTATTAAAAACATAATGCAAAGCGACGGTTAACTCGACCGTGCCCAATCCCGAGCCAAAATGACCGCCAGAATTTGAGACCGACTTAATCAAAAAATCACGTAATTCTTTAGCCAATTGCGGCAACTGAGCCTCATTTAACTTGCGTAAATCAGCAGGCAGAGAAATTTTATCGAGTAAATTTTGATGAGTTTGCGACATGTTAGTGCCATAATGTTTGATAAAAACCTATTATCCTATAAAATCATTCAGTGGGCAATGCAAACCCAAGAAACACAATGCAATTCGTTGCTTTTAAACAAGTAAGACAATATAATCACAAACAAACCAACAACATCAACTGGAAGTTATGATAAAAAATCAAAATTCAGCAAAATTCTTATCATGCTTACTTATGCTTTTATGTTTTGCCTCAGATAGTTTCTCCCAATTAGGCAGCCATTACGATGAAGAACTGGATAACTTATTGGTATCTGAACCACAAAAAGTGTTTGCCATTTCGCAAAAAAGACTGCAAGCAAGCCAAAATTCAGGTGACAAAGACAAACAGCTTCAAGCCTTGCTTTATAAAGCTTTGGCTCAAATAAATTTATCCCAATACGCTACGGCAAAGGACACTATCGAAATTGGATTAAGCTTGGCAATAAAACAAAAATCAACAAGCTATGAAAGTGAATTTTATAGCTTATGGTCAGAAACTTATCTCATTCAAGGGAAATTTCAATTAGCACTTGAAAATAGCCAAAAAGCGGTAGAACTCGCCCTTACTCTCAAAGACGATTTGTTTTATGCCGAAAAACTCATCCAACGCTCCTATGTTTATTCCACCATGAATTATAACAATCTTGCATTGAAAGACGTTGAAAATGCCTTGGTTATATTTAAACAAAAAAATGATGAAGTAAACATAGGTACCAGCTATAATTTATTGGCGGTAATAAACCAGCAACTTAAAGACTACCCGCAAGCCATAAAGTATTATCTTGAAGCATTAAATTACATGGAACCCGAAGCAGAATATGATACCTCTACCGCTTACTACAACCTAGCTTCTGCTTATTTCCAGAACAATGAACCAGATAATGCGATGAGGTATTATAAATTATCCAAAGCCATAGCGATCAAAATTAATGATGAGTCTTCTATCGCTTTTGCTGAGTTTGGCATGGCAAAACTCTTCCAAAAATCTAAAAAAAACACGCAAGCTCTAGAAGAAGCCCTCAAAGCACGTGCTGTTTTTAAGAAAATCAAAGATGAAGTCATGCTCTTTAATTGCCATTTGTTATTGGCCTCACTTTACACGGAAAAAGAAGAATTCTCTCAAGCCTTTGCACTCCTTTCACAAGCACAAGCACAAAGCACCATCCTTAAAATAAACGAAAAAAACAAAGCGTTCTTAACCACTAAAATTCATTATTACGAAGCCATTGCCGACTGGCAAAAAGCTTTTGCAACGCAAAACGAGCTACTTAATGTAAAGGAAAAAATTCAACAACTAAACAAAAAACAAAGCATCCAAGAGTTACAATTTAAATTTAACACAAAATTTGACAAGGAAAAATACCAATTATTGCAAAAACAAAACCAGCTGCAAGCTAAAGCCCTACAAGAAGAGCGATTAAGGCATTATTTTATGCTCGGTTTTTTAGCCTTAGCTGGACTTTTATTGGGATTGATGTACTTAGGTTACAGACACCAAAAAAAGGTCAAAAAGAAGTTTTATCAATTGTCCATTACCGATCCACTGACCAATGTTGCTAACCGACGCTATGTTTTAAGAAAACTAAGAAAAATACTGGTGGGAAACAATTTCAAACCATTCACGCTGATGATGATTGATTTGGATTTTTTTAAAAAAGTCAATGATAAATTTGGACATGACACAGGCAATGAAGTCCTGTTGCATTTCGCTCAAAGTGTGCAAGCCTTACTTGATAAAAACTCAACCATCGGCAGAATAGGCGGTGAAGAATGGCTTATCATCATGCCGGAAATTACAGCTAAAGAATCCATTCTAAATTGGCTAATAAAGCTGCGAAGAAATTACGCAACAAATAAAATAAAGAAAATACCAGTCTATTTTAAATTGTCTTTTAGTTCAGGAATATTTGTTTGCAATAACAACAATACAACAACAGATGAACTGCTAAAAAAAGTGGATGAAGCCATGTACCAAGCCAAAGCTCTAGGTCGAGGCAAAGATATTTGGGTAGTATAATATAGCCCTATACAAGTGGGGATAGTGCTTTATATTTATCATGCATCGTAATTGTTATTATCCCAAATCCTGATTGTGATTTCTATATCAGGATTAGGAATGGCAGCTTCTTTTCATCCCAAGTACCATTGGATGAATTACTAACAACAGGGGTAGAAGGTAAAACACGATAGCAAATGCGGGAATGGTCTCACCAATAAAGGATGATATTCTCTTCCCGCCTTTAAGTTCTTGCACATACCACTTGAGATGAGGAGAAAATAAATCAAGTGGCTTAATATCGAAGCTGTTTTTTTGTGGATTAAAATCATAAACCTGAAAAAAACTTGAATTTTCAGGCCCTATTAGTAACTCTGGTTCTGGGTCGTTATCGAGGTTGAGTATCCGTGACAGATAAAAAGGATTATCATAAGGATAAAAAGCATAATGAAAGACCGTATCAGACTCATCAACTCCAAAACGATGTTCATGAATAAGCACATGTGAGAGTAGTTTTTTGCCCGCAACGGTAAAAATATCAACAAATTTATCGCCATCTTTGTTTTCAACTTGATTTTTTGCAATAAAATAGCGGTTATCTAAGCTGTCTAGCGTTTGCTTTTTTATATGGTAGTGAGTCCAATTAAACCATATATTTATGGTAATGAGCATGAGCATAAAAACGATTAGTGGGAAATATAACAAATATTTTGCTTTATAGTAAGGTTCAATTCGTTTCAAAAAAGCGGCTGTTTTGGGATAAGGATTGTCTCGAAATTGTGCTAACTTGCCTTTTTTCCAAGCGCGGTATTCTTTTGTTGAAATCTCTAGTGGTTTTAGCCCTGATTTTTGTGAAAGTGTCTCAATCATTTCAATAGAATTATCTATATAATTGCTATTGAATGTCAAAATACGATCATCTTGCAGCTTAATTGCCAATTGTTGATCCACATAAGTGTTGGTGCCTGCTTGTTGAACAATGGCACTTAATAAATTTCCAATGGCTCGTCCGGTGGCTTGCGAACCTCCGTAGCGCAAACCAGGAGTCCGCTCATTTGCGGGAGTAATCGAGATAAGAGCCAGTTCTTTAAACTGACTGATTTTATAAGTTTCTTGTTGATAGGTTTTTTTATTTACAATCAATTCATCGCCGTTAATGCACAAAGTGACGATATTTCTGCCAATAATAAACCGAGCAAAAAAGAGAGCAGGAATGAAAATAATGCCAATAATCACAAAAAACAGGGCAAGAGAATAAGCCATTTTATGGGCGGCTTTATGGGTTGAATAACATTTCATAAGCTTGGTTAATTGTTTACATGTCAGGTTTCACTCTTTATCGCATCTGTCTATCGGCATTTGAGCCATTATTTTGATACAGGAAAACCGCGATCACGCATGAGGGCATCAATTTTGGCATCGCGTGAACGAAAAAGACGAAAAGCTTGTGCGGGGTCTATTGCATTGCGTGGGGCAAAAAGGTATTTTACTAATTTTGCTGCTAATGTTTTGTCGTAGAACCCGCCTGGAGCTTGGGCAAAAGCTTCGGCGGCATCGGCGGTTAGCACATCTGCCCACATGTAACCATAATAAGCGGTGGCATATCCTTCACCAGAAAAAACATGTCCAAATTGCGGTGTTCGGTGACGCATGGGCAGTTCTTTTGGCATGTGCAATTTTTCTAAGGTATCACGTTCAAATTTGTCGGCATCCAAGTGGCTTGGATCGGCGAGGTGTAATTCCATATCCATTAAGGCTGATGCTAAATATTCGGTTGTTGCAAAACCCTGATTAAAAGTTGCGGCTTTTTTAATCTTAGCTATCAAGTTTTTGGGGATGGGCTTGTTTGTTTTGTAATGTTTGAGAAATCGATTAATTACCTCATCAGTTGCTAGCCAGCGTTCTAATAATTGCGATTGGAATTCGGTATAATCTCGCACGCCGCCATTGAGTGTTGGGTAACGCACATTGGAAGAAAGAGCGTGCAAGGCATGACCAAACTCATGAAAAAAAGTTTCGGCATCATCCCATGAAATCAGTGTTTTATCACCTGCTGCGGGTTTAACATAGTTGGCGTTATTTGAGGACAAGACGGTTTTTTCACCCTCGAAAGTGGTATGCGAACGGTAAGAATTTGCCCAAGCACCTGAGCGTTTACCTGTGCGAGCATAAGGGTCTAAATACCACAGGCCAATCAGTTTGCCTGATGTTTTGTCAGTCACTTTCCAAACTTTGACATCTGGGTGATAGACGGCTACTTCACCTTTTGCCAATGGTGTGAAATTAAAATTGAACAAGCGTTGAGCAACATAATGCAAAGCATGGGTTAAGTTATCCAGTTCTAAATATTGTTTGACCTCGTTGGAATCTAAATCGTATTTCTTCTTGCGAACTTTTTCAGCATAATAACGATAATCCCAAGGTGCTATTTTTATCTTGTCTTCATCGGCAATCACTTGCATATCGGCTACTTCTTGTTGCACACGAGCAATGGCAGCGGGCCAGACGGCTTTTAATAAATTTAACGCATTTTCTGGTGTTTTTGCCATTCGATTTTGCAATCGCCATTGGGCATAATTGTCAAATCCGAGTAAATTAACTTTGGCTTTGCGTCGTTGTAAAATTTTTGTGATAATGGCATTGTTATCATACTCATCGCCATTATCGCCCCGAGAATAATAATTTTCCCACACTTTTTTTCGTAACGCTCTGTTAGCACTGTAAGTTAAAAAAGGATCCATTGATGAACGGGTATTGACCACAGCAAACATGCCATCTTTGCCCCGAGATTTAGCTGCTGCGGCAGCTGATTTAAGATACGATTGCGGCAAGCCAGTGCTTTGTTCGGCATTAAAAAAAGTCACATAGTTTTCTTCATCGTGTAAGAGGTTGTTGCCAAAATCATTGTACAAAGAGGATAATTCTTTATTAATTGCAGCATATTTTTGTTTGGTTTTTGTGTCCAGTCCCGCACCATTCATGGCGAACTCATCATAAATCAATTGCACCAAGCGTTGTTGATCGGCTTCTAGAGGGTTTTTGCGGCTATTTTGGTAGACGGTTTTAATGCGATTAAATAATTTTGCATTGCCTTGGATTTTGGATGATAATTCAGAAAATTTAGGTGTTAAATCTGCTTGGATTTGTCGAAATTCTGGCGAAGACAAGCTGCCACTCCAAATTCCATAATAAACAGAGGCTCTGTCTAACAACTTGCCTGACTTCTCCATGGCTACGATGGTATTTGCAAAAGTTGCCGGCTGCTCATTGTTGGCAATGGCATCAATTTCTTGCAGTTTTTGCTGTATTGCATAAAGCATAGCGGGTTTAATGTCTGCAATTTGCATCTTATCAAATGCAGGTGTACCGCCAAAGTCGCCTTGCCATTCTTGTAATAACGGATTGCTTAGTGGTCTATTTTTTTGGACAGTAGTGCTATGGTTTGAGCTGATTTTCTTTGTGTTTTTCATGGGTGTGCAAGCTGCCAATGTGAGAAGGATGACGATTGTGATTGTTTTCATTCTGTTACGAGTCATTTGATTGGTGGAATATAATACTGCTAAGCCTGTAAAAATGCTATCAATCTTACATAATTATTTCGTATTTCGCTTAAAACGCTGGTTAAATCTATAGTATTAAAAATAAATAAAACTTATAGTTAACATAAATTATTGTGACTATTATTTATTATTGTGCTGGTATAATATGAGCTCCAAATTATAATTGAGCTTAAATATTATGACAAATAGAACCACTCTTGCTAACGCTATCCGTGTCCTTGCAATGGATGCGATTGGCAAATCTAATTCAGGTCATCCAGGTGCACCGATGGGTATGGCAGATTTAGCGGAAGTCTTATACAATGACTTTATGCACCATAATCCGAAAAACCCCAAATGGTCTAATCGTGACAGATTTGTTTTGTCCAATGGGCATGGCTCGATGTTGATGTATTCTCTGTTGCACTTAACGGGTTATGACCTTTCTATGGAGGATATAAAAAACTTCCGACAATTGCATTCCAAAACACCAGGTCATCCAGAATATGGTTACACACCAGGGGTTGAAACCACAACTGGACCTTTGGGTCAAGGTATTACCAATGCTGTAGGCATGGCATTGGCTGAAAAATTATTGGCAAAAGAATTTAACAAAGATCAATTGGATATTGTTGATCACCATACTTATGTTTTTTTGGGTGATGGTTGTTTGATGGAAGGCATCTCGCATGAGGCGTGCTCATTTGCAGGCACGCTCAAACTTGGCAAGCTTATTGCTATTTATGATGATAATAATATTTCCATTGATGGTGAGGTTGATGGCTGGTTTACCGATGACACCAAAAAACGATTTAAAGCTTACAACTGGCATGTGCAAAAAATTGATGGTCATGACCCAAAAGCGATAAAAAAAGCGATAAAAAATGCAAAAAAGGTGAAAAACAAACCGTCAATGATTATTGCAAAGACCATTATTGGCAAAGGAGCACCCAATAAAGCAGGCAGTCATGAATGCCACGGTGCACCGCTGGGAGAACAAGAGGTGGCTGCCACGCGCGAAGCACTTGGATGGAGTGCTGGTGCTTTTGAAATACCGCAAGATGTTTATGATGGTTGGAACGCTCTAGACAAAGGTGCCAAGCAAGAAGCCAAGTGGAATAAAAAGTTTGCACAATATGCAGAAAAATACCCGCAACTAGCGGCTGAATATACTGCCAGAATGAACAACCAGTTACCAGCAGATTTTAGCTCAAAAGCACAACGTGCTGTCGAAAAAGCCCAAGAGGAAACCCAAGCTATGCCAACCCGCAAAGCCTCAAAATACGCCTTGGAAGCCTTGGGACCTTTGGTTCCGGGTTTGTTTGGTGGTTCGGCAGATTTAACTCCATCAAACAATACTTTTTGGTCGGGTTCTCGGGCTTGTAATGATAAGAAACTCGATTTTACGGGCAATTATTTATCCTACGGTGTGCGTGAATTTGGTATGACCGCCATGATGAACGGCATGATGTTGCACGGTGGTTTAATGCCTTATGGTGCGACCTTTTTAATGTTTTCCGAATACGCTCGAAATGCTTTACGCATGGCTGCATTGATGAAAATTCGTGGTTTATTTGTTTACACACATGATTCTATTGGTGTAGGCGAGGATGGCCCAACCCATCAGCCAGTTGAACAAACTTCCACCTTGCGGCTCATTCCAAACATGCACGTTTGGCGTCCGTGCGATGCCGTTGAGTCGGTTGCCGCTTGGAAATCGGCTATCGAATGCAAAAATAACCCAAGCTGCTTAATTTTTAGCCGCCAAAATACCGATAAGCAAGACCGCAATACGCAACAAGTCGCCGCTATTAGTAAAGGTGGTTATATTTTAAAAGAGGCAGATGGCACACCAGAATTAATTATTATTGCCACGGGTTCTGAAGTTGGTATTGCTATGGATGCTGCCAAGAAACTGGGCAATAGTGTCCGTGTGGTGTCGATGCCTTGTACCAATATTTTTGATGCCCAATCAGCAGCCTACAAAGAGAGCGTTCTGCCAGCGGCGGTGACAAAAAGAATGGTTGTTGAAGCAGGGCAGGGTGATTTTTGGTACAAATATGTTGGTTTAAATGGAGCACTTATTTGCCAAGATACTTTTGGCGAATCAGCACCTGGTGCAGTATTATTTGAACACTTTGGTTTCACGGTCGATAAAGTCCTAGAAACTGCTAACACACTTTTGGAGAAATAACATGGCCTTAATATCTTTACGTCAATTACTCGATTATGCTGCCGAAAATGATTTTGGTATGCCTGCTTTTAATGTCAACAATATGGAACAAATCCACGCCATTATGGAAGCGGCTCAAGAAACCAATTCGCCAGTTATCTTACAAGGCTCAGCTGGTGCCAGAAATTATGCAGGTCCTGCTTTTATCAAAGGATTGGTTGCCTCAGCGGTGCAACAATGGCCCGATATTCCTATCGTTTTGCACCAAGATCACGGAGCCTCACCTGCGGTTTGTCAACAATCACTTTATTTAGGATTTACATCGGTGATGATGGATGGTTCTTTGCTTGCTGATATGAAAACACCTTCCACATTTGATTACAATGTCGAAACAACAAGACAAGCGGTGTATATGGCTCATGCTTGTGGTGCATCGGTTGAAGGCGAATTAGGCTGTCTTGGTTCACTGGAAACAGGCATGGCTGCCGAGGAAGATGGTTCAGGAGCCGAAGGCAAATTAACCATGGAACAACTGCTCACCGACCCGGATGAAGCCAAACAATTTGTCGAAGCAACGGGAGTGGATGCTTTGGCAATTGCCATTGGCACTTCTCATGGTGCTTATAAATTTACCAAACCACCAACGGGTGATATATTATCCATTCAACGCATTAAAGAAATCCATGCAAAAATACCCAACACGCATTTGGTTATGCACGGTTCTTCCTCTGTGCCACAAGATTGGCTTGCCATCATCAACCAATACGGTGGCGATATGGGTGAAACCTATGGCGTGCCAGTTTCAGAAATTCAAGAAGGCATAAAACACGGTGTCAGAAAGGTCAATATTGATACCGATTTACGCATGGCATCAACTGGAGCCGTGCGCAAGTTTCTGCACGAAAACCCCAGTGTTTTCGACCCCAGAAAATTCCTAAGAGCCGCAACAACTGCCATGAAAGGTATTTGTGTGGAGCGTTTTGAAGCTTTTGGAGCCGCAGGTCATGCTGACAAAATCAAACCTGTTTCAATGGACGATATGGCCGACAAGTACAAATCTTAGGCTGACATACCCAAGACGTTGTGTCTTGGGTGTTTTTCCATAATTTTATGAAATTGAAATGCATAATTTTTGATGTCGATGGCACCATGGCAGACACCGAACGCCATGGTCATCGTGTCGCCTTTAATTTGGCTTTTAAAGATTTTTCACTCAATTGGCATTGGGATGAAAGCCTTTACGGTCAATTATTGGCGGTTACAGGTGGTAAAGAAAGAATAAAATATTACCAAAATGATTTTCTCAAAAAAAATATTTTAAGTGATGAAAAAATCAAACTCGTGCACCAATGCAAAACCAAACATTATATTGCCTTGTTACAAACGGGCAAAATCCCTTTGCGTCAAGGTGTAGAAAAGTTAATCAAAGAAGCGAGCAAAAAAGGCATTCGACTAGCCATAGCCACCACCACGACGCCAATTAATGTCACAACTTTATTGCAAAGTACACTTGGTGAGAATGCGGAGAATTATTTTGATGTTATCGCCGCAGGTGATGTGGTTGCCAATAAAAAGCCAGGGGCCGATATTTACAATTATACCTTGAGTTATCTAGGTATAGCGGCAAAAAACTGCATTGCCATTGAAGACTCATCTGCTGGTTTAATCGCCGCCGATGAAGCAGGCATCAAAACCATAATAACAAGTAACAGCTACACAAAAAATCAGGATTTTTCTAAAGCCCAACTGGTCATGCCAAACTTTAATAAAATCAATACACAATTATTAACCCAAATTACAGCAGGTAAAAACCATGTCTAAAAAACACCCAATTATAGCAGTAACAGGTTCCTCAGGTGCTGGCACAACGACCGTTAAAACAGCATTTGAGCATATTTTTCATCGGCAAAACCTTAATCCAGTTGTCGTGGAAGGTGATTCATTTCACCGCTATGATCGCAAAGATATGAAAAAAAAGGTTGAACAAGCCCAAAAAGACCGCCGCAATTTTTCCCATTTTGGTTTTGAAGCCAATATTTTGAAGGACTTGGAAAACATGTTTAAAACTTATGGAGAAAAGGGCACATGCCAACGTCGGTATTACTTGCACTCGGAAGCAGAAGCCGAACCATTTGGACAAAATCCAGGAGAATTTACCCCGTGGCAAGAAGCTGGAGCGGGTTCGGACTTAATGTTGTATGAAGGGTTGCACGGTGCAGTTCGCAATGAAAAACATGATATTGACATCGCTTCGCAGGCCGATTTAAAAATTGGGGTTGTGCCAATTGTAAACTTGGAGTGGATTCAAAAAATCCATCGAGATACCGCTCAACGTGGCTACAAGCCTGAAGATGTAACCGATACCATTTTACGTCGTATGCGTGATTATGTTGGTGTGATAACTCCGCAATTCTCCAATACCGACATTAATTTTCAACGGGTATCATTGGTTGATACTTCCAATCCCTTTATCTCACGAGATATACCAACCCGTGATGAATCCATGGTTGTTATTCGTTTTCGTGATTTCAAAGCGCTGCAAATTGATTTTCCTTATTTGCAATCCATGATTAAAGGGTCTTTCATGTCACGGCGGAATACTCTGGTTGTTCCAGGTGGCAAAATGCAATTGGCAATGGAAGTGATATTGCACCCCATCATAGAAAGCATGATGGCTCAAAAGCAAGAATAAAAATGATGGCACTCGTTTAAAACTCTTTTTTACCTGCTTTGATTACGGCTTTGATATTTTCCAAAGTCGTGATGTCTTCTAAAGGATTGTTTTCGACCGCGATTAAGTCAGCATATTTCCCCCTTTCTATTGTGCCAAGATTCGCACTTTGTCCAAGTAAGTCTGCGGCATTGATGGTGGCTGCTTGGATGGCTGCAAGTGGTTTCATGCCCGCTTTGACCATTAGAGCAAATTCTTTAGCATTGTCACCATGAGCACTGACGCCTGAATCGGTGCCAAAGGCTATTTTAACACCTTGCTGGTAGGCCTTAGCAAAAGCACCAGCGATAATTGGGCCAATGGTTGCGGCTTTTTTTGCAACGACTTCGGGAAAATAACCTTTGATTTTGGATTTTGCCGTCACCCAATCACCAGCAATAAGTGTTGGCACTAAATACGTGCCGTGTTTTTTCATTAATTTTCTGATTTCATCATCGGCATAAGTGCCGTGTTCGATACTGGCAACTCCAGCAATAATGGCACGTTTCATGCCTTCTTTACCATGTGCGTGGGCTGCCACTTTAAACCCATAGTCTTTGGCGGTTTGGATAATGCTGTCGAGTTCTGTTTTATTGAATTGGGCATTATCACCACTGCTGGCTTGGGACAAAACACCACCCGTAGCGGTAATTTTGATGACATCACTGCCATCTTGGTAACGCTGTCGCACGGCTTGTGCGGCTTGTGCAGAACCATTTATAACGCCGAGTTTGGGTCCGGGATTAGGCATCAACCCTTGGCGATAACCATTGCTAGGGTCGGCATGTCCACCCGTGGTGGCAATGGCTTTGCCAGCGGTAAAAATTCGGGGTCCTTGGGTTGTGCCATTGTTTATGGCTTTTTTGAGAGCAATGGTGACATTGAAAACATCGCCCAAATCACGCACGGTGGTAAAACCTGCTTTGAGCGTTCGTTTGGCATACAATGCTGAAATAAAAGCATAATCCGCTTCATTCAATTGGTATTTTTCGGTGTAGCTTTTTTTACTAAATTCAAAAGACAGGTGCGTGTGCATATCCATTAAACCTGGCAAGCAGTAGAAATTTGACAAATCGACATCAACCGATTGCTGCTTAAAATCTTCTATTTTCACAAATCGCTGGTTGGCTGTTTGAATAAGTTTGTTATCCAGTATTTTGCCTGTTTTGACATCCAGTACATGACCACAGTGAATGGTTAAAGCGTAGCTCAAGGGTGTAATAAAGAGTAGGAAAAGTATTTTTTTCATTTTATTTGCTCATTAATTGTTCAATTTCTGTTATTGTTTTCGGCACTTTGTGACTCAATACTTTAGGGCCTTTTTTGGTAATAAGAACGTCATCCTCAATACGAACACCAATGCCTCGGTATTTTTTCGGCACTTTGGCATCGGTGCCGATATAAATGCCTGGTTCGATGGTGATGACCATGTTGGCTTCCAACTCGACCCATAAACCATCAACGGAGTATTCGCCACAATCATGGACATCAAG
>CAZQMH010000021.1:0-16455 GCA_964594435.1 uncultured Alcanivoracaceae bacterium | reverse complement strand
AAAATTCTTTCCAGAAGAATTTTTATCCAATCTATTTTGCCATTTTTTCCATAAATTCCATTCTTGCATGAAATATTCAGGTTAGTTCAGTTTATAATCCTTATCCAGATAAAAAATACCGCTAAGCTTGCATCTTCTTTATCGAGATTTGGGTAAAAAAAAACCCAAGATAAGCTTTCACAAATCTTGGGCTAAAAGTAGATGCTATAATCTTTTGTTCGTAATCCTGGGTTCCAGCACCTGTATCTAACTTAACTTGGCTGCCATTATACTAACATTACTGTTATAATTTCGTTAAGAATTGTTAATGTTTTCGTTAAAGTCATTAAATTGTTAATTCCAACGTCATTTTATAGCAAAATTTATACAATTGATTAGAATGGTCACAGTTTCTAAATCTATTATTATTGTGCTCTAAACACTTATGTTACGTTTTTCTGTTATTTTTATTGTATTACTCGTTGGTTTGTTTTCATTAGAGGTTCTCGAACCGATTAGACAGGCGGTCATTTTGCCGTTCACCAGTTTTTTAGCGAGCTTTAGCTCTACCATTATGCATGTTTTTGATGCAGATGTCACCTCTGTTGGTGATGTTATTCGTTCAAAAAGCACAGGCAGTGCGGTACAAATCGCCGCAGGTTGTAATGGGGTCGAGGCGGTTATTGTGTTGTTTGCGGCTATTTTTGCCTTCCCGTCGAGTTTTAAACATAAAATTTTTGGCTTTATCTTGGGCTTTTTTGGCATCCAAATACTCAATGTTATCCGTATTATTTCCCTCTATTATTTATTGCAATGGGATAAAGCATGGTTCGACTGGTTTCATCTTTATTTGTGGCAAGCGTTAATCATCTTGGATGCCTTAATTGTTTGGCTGATTTGGTTAAGATACTTGCCAAAACCACAAGTTCCAAATCCCTAAATCCCCAATAGTTCACACCATCTAAATATTTTTTGAACCCTATCTGCGTTGTCCACGTAGATATTATGTGTTTATCAAAAAGTATTTATCTATGAAAAAAATCATTGCCGTGTTATTGGTGTTGTCATTTGTGCAAAAATCCAGTGCAACAACGGGAAGTCGCTTGCTTGGAACAGCAGCAGTTACCCAAATTGAGGGTTCCTCAGGCAGTGGTTTGCTGCCTTGGGCAACAATTTCTGGTTATGGTGAAAAGGCAGAAAGTGACTTTACCTTTAGTTATTCTTATTTACCAACGGATGATTATCGCTTTAGCATGCAATCGGCATCTTGGGGTTGGAATAATCGTTTGGAAATTGCCGTTGCCAAACAAACTTTACATTTAGATACCTTAGGGCCACAAATCGGCATTCAAAATGCCCAACTTAAACAAACCATTGTCGGTGCTAAACTGCGTTTGTTCGGGCATTTAATCTACAGTCGTTTGCCGCAAGTGTCTTTGGGTGTTCAATACAAAAGAAATACGGAATTCACCATTCCAAATGCGGTTGGAGCGATTGATAATTCGGGTTATGATTTCTATGTGAGTGCCACGAAGTTGTTTTTGAGCAAACCCTTTGGTTTTAATGGTTTTGTGACGTTGAATGCACGTGCGACGAAAGCCAATGAGATAGGTTTGTTAGGTTTTGGAGGCGATGAAAATCAATCTTATCGTCTGTTGTGGGCGACTTCTTTTGGCATGTTTGTTAGGAAAAATGTGGCACTGGGCTTTGATTTTCGGCAAAAAAAATCTAATTTAGGTTTTGCCAAAGAAAGCCATTGGCGAGATGTTTTTATCAGTTGGTTGCCAAATAAGCACAGCTCTTTCACCTTGGCGTATGTTGATTTGGGTGGTATTGCCAATCTTAAAAATCAAACAGGTGTCTATTTTTCTATTTCAGGAGTGTTTTAATGTATAAAAACCCAATATTTATTTGTTTTGCTCTGTTTTTATTGTCAGCCTGTGCCAGCAGTAAAAAACCGCCGAGCCATGTTGCTACATTATTTACCCAAATTGGCGGAATGCAAACCATAGAACCCTTAGTGCAAAAACTGGTTGTGCGTTTAAAACAGCACCAACAGATTGGTTTTTTATTTGAAAAAACCAATGAAGAAGACTTTCAGGCCTTGCTAATTGCACAAATCTGCATGGAAACAGGCGGCAATTGCCAGTATACTGGTTTATCTATGCCAGAGGCTCACAGTGGCATGGCAATTAACACCCGCGAATTTGATATTTTCGTTGATGTTTTAATCAAAACCATGACCGATGTTGGTATATCTTATACTCATCAAAACAAGTTGTTAGCTATCTTTGCCCCCATGCGTAAAGATGTTATTGACCAATAAAATGGATTAACCCAAGTCCTGATATAGAATCGCAATAAAGAGCGCAAACACTTGATGTGCATTGGAAACTCATAAAGAAACGAGTCATCGAACATACGTTTTTACATCGTAGTCTTTTAAAGCATTGAGGTATTCTTCCAGTGTGAGTATGCCTATACAAGGTTTGCTGCCGTATTGTTGGTATTCCTTTTGCACTATTTTATTTGCCATTAAAACGGCGGGTATGGTTGGTATCATCGGACCGTCAGCATTTTTGGCAATAATAAACCACGTTTTTGTCAGTTGTTTGCCAGTTTTATCCGTTCCTTGCATGGCTACGTGCATTCCCCCATCATGACTGCCAAGGCAATCAAATTTTCTGCCAAGTTTTACTAATAACCTTGCATGTTTTACCAGATTTAATGGTATTTTAAGCCGAACTAACCATGAGATTAACCAAATAATGAGGTGGAACAATTTGCTTTCCATGCCTGCGGAAAATTGCAGAGTGTCAATGGGATAATATTTTTGTAACAAGTCTCTATCGGGTATTTCACAATTCCCCATAAGACGATTGCCAATTTCAGGGTATTTTTGTAGATAGGTATTTTGCCAGCCATATCTTATCTCATCATCATTTGTGCCTGGTTTTATGACTTTGCCAATATAACTGAGAACGGCTTTAGTGGTGGCCAATCCTCTTTCAGTTTTTTGTCCTGGCGTTATGCCGTATTTAACATTTTGAAATTGTGCGAAGTGTGCGGTTTGCATAAAATGTTCGATGACAGCAGAACTGAGAGTTGGTACGGTACTGGCTGCGGTTATGAGCATGACTTTTTTAGCTTTGGCTTGTTGATCTAGCTTTAACATTTGGGCCACAAAATCTCTAGCATCGGATAAGTCAATGCAGTGAATGCCTAATTTTATGCATGTTTGGGCAACAGCAGTTGTTTGCCCTTGAAATGGGCCGCAGGTGTGGATGATGAGTTTGGGTTGGTGTTTGTTTAGTGCGTTTGCTAATTCTGTGTGAATATCAAATATGGCAATTTTAATGACGCAGTTCGATGCTTGTGCGGATATATTTTGGCTAAGTTTATCTGCTAATTTTTGGGCTTTTGCTCGGTTGCGTCCTGCGATAATTAGTGTGGTGTTTTGCTGGCATAATTGTTGCACAATTCGTTTACCAAATGTGCCGTAGCCACCGAGTACCATTATTTTGTTATGTGCTTTCATGAAAAACTCCTGTTTGATAGAAGGTTTGACCTAATTGTTTGTGTTGTATTGAGATGGTGAAACGAAATTTATGCGTACCGAGATTTTGATGAATAACATGGGTTTGACCTGGAGTAATGCAATGCGGCAGTGAAAAATAAATGCCAAATATTTTTAAAAAATAGCGAGTACTCTTAAAATGCAAGGCTTGTTTGTGAGCATAAACATCTAAAAACATACCAAAACCAGCACCCACACATTCCATCATTCTGCCGTGTTCTACTTTTTTTTCTGAGACGACTTGATAGGCATTTCTTTTATTAAAATGATAGATTCTTTGCCAAAAAACACCACGACTGTTTTTATTTTTGAATAATTTTACGGTGACAGGCACTTTATCGCCTTGGTAAGGAGTTAAGGGCTTGCCGATTAAGCGACAAAAATGTGCAAATAACCAGCCAGCTTTTGAACAAACAACTTTGTCCATGTTACCTTTGTAATAAATGGGTTGATCTAACTGCGGTGTTTTATTAAAACGCTGCTGAATATTTCGATGCAGTTTACCCCAGTCTTGCCCTAAGGTAGTTTGTATACAGTTTGGCATAAGCTTAACTCAATTTGATTTATCCCAAACCCCGATAGAGAAACGCGAATTAGAGTACAATCAATTGTGCTATAATTGTGTTTCCATATCGGGATTTGGGTTTAAGCTCCATATTAATGTTTTTGAACCTTTAAAACTTCCACAATGAGCATTATGGGGTGTTTATTTATTCCTGTTTTATCATTTTGGAGTGTTTTTATCCGAAAGATATGGCACAAACTATAACTTTGTACCAACATGAGTTAGAATTAATTTTAGTTGAAATTAAATAGTGTTTATTTTAATCCATATGACAGCTCTCATTTATCAAGATTGATACGTGTGATTAGTACAACTGCTGTTTTTTTTGGCGTGCAAGGTCTACCAATCGATTGTGCACTCATTCGTATTTCAGTATCGAAATTTGGAAGATAAAAAATCATGACAAATACACCCAATCAATACAATCATATCAAAGAATACTTTCAACAGTTGGTTGGGCTTGAAAAAATGCAACGGCAACAACATCTAGCCAGCTTAGTAAAACAAGGGAAAATCAAAAACGAGCAATTGGCCCTACTAAAAAGTATGCTAGATGCAGATGAATACACAGATTTCGCAACTAATATACAAGAAATATCACCAGAATTTATTCCAAAATCAGCCACAGAATCTCCTTCAAATTATATCAATCAACAAATTGGAGTGTATTTAATCCTCAAGCCGCTTGGGCATGGCGGAATGGGCGATGTCTATTTGGCACAGAGGAATGACGGAGAATTTGAACAACATGTCGCCATAAAAATACCTCATTCGCATTTCAACCCGCACATGATTGCTCGATTTGAAAATGAAAGACAAATTTTGGCACAATTGAGCCATGAGAATATTGCTCGATTATTGGATGGAGGAACATCTAGAAGTAAACAGCCCTATTTAGTTATGGAATATATTCAGGGACTTACTATTGATAATTATTGTTGTAAAAAAATACCCAATTTAGCACAACGTTTGCATCTTATATTACAGGTTTGTGCTGCGGTTACTTTTTCTCATCAGCAATTTATATTGCACAGGGACTTGAAACCCAGTAATATTTTAGTTACAGAAGAAGGTGTAGTTAAGTTATTGGATTTTGGCATTGCTAAATTATTTGACTTGGATGATGAGATACAGGCGAATAATACAGCAACACAAATCATGACCCGTTATTATGCTTCTCCAGAGCAATTACAAGGAAAACCAGCGAGTACACACAGCGATTTATTCTCCTTGGCGATTATTGCTTATGAACTCATTACAGGCTACCACCCTTTTCTTCATCAGAATCAACATGAAAGAGAACAAAATTTAGTCTCAGGGAAAATTATGCGGGTAACGCAACGGAAGACGAAAGCTGGGGCTGTTTTTCCTAAATTAGCCCAAATCCCATCGGGAAAGATACAAGGTGACTTAGAAAACATTCTGCTCAAAGCATTAAGCGTAAACCCCGCAAAACGTTATACAAGTGTTAAGGAATTTGCTGATGACTTAAATAATTTCCTCAGTAATAAACCTATTTTGGCAAGAAAGCCAAATATGATGTACATTACCAGCAAATGGATGCAGCGACATAAAGCGGTAAGTTTGCTCACGTTTATCACCTTTATGACACTTCTGCTTGCGACATTTTATTCAATAAATAAGGCAAATATAGCAATCAGGCAAAAAAAAATAGCCCAAATTGAAACAAATAAAGCAAAATCAATAGCAGAGTATTTAAAAAATATTTTTAAAAATGCGACACCAGAGGAATCCACACAAGATTTGAGTGCAAAGGATTTGTTGTTGCAAGGAATAAGAGATATAGACCAGCACTCTTTTGATGATCAAACGGCAAAGTTTGAGCTTTTGGTAGTGATACATCAGAGCTTATATACTATCGCAAAATATGAAGAATCTTTTACGTACTTGGATAAACACTTTAATGAATGCCAAATTAAACTAGGTAAAAAGAACAAAATATGCCTATATTTTCTTTCTGAAAAAGGAAAAATATACTCGCGCAGAAGACAATATGATTTATCCTTAGATGTTTATAAGCAAGCCGAAGAGCTGGCAAAAAACAATAATGATAAAGATGGTTTATTTGATTTGTACCTCAGTTTTGTAACACTTTCTCGAAATTTGCAAGACCCAAAACTTGCCGAAGAATACCTTAATAAAGCAATACGGTTGGAAGAATCGAATAAAAATCCAAAATACCAAAACCTGTATTCTGTTCTAAGCTCAAAGGCAGGTCTATATATACATTTAGGACGTGGTCAAGAAGTTGAAAGAATATTGACTAAACTGTCGCAATTAATAAAACAATTTCCTAAAAAAGAACAGGTTTTACTTCAGGTAAGCTTGGAGTCTTTGTGGGCCAATTATTATGCAAGAATCCACAGTATGAAAAAAGGTTTTAATCACCGGCAAAAAATTATCACAATGTTTGAGAATAATTTTTCTTTAATGCCAAAAAGATTTGGCTGGAATTTAATGGTGACAGGCATGGCGGCGGTACGTGGAGGGCAACCACAAATAGCAATAGAGTTATTGAACAAAGCGATAAAATTCTACCAAGATAACTTTGATGAGAACCAAGTTGATATTTTTCGCATGCGTATCGAGAAAATACTGGTTTATATTTTAATCGCCGACATTCAGTCAGCACGAAGTGAATTTGAACTGGCAAAACAAATAAAGGAGAAAAATCCTGAAGTCTTAAAAAATTATCAAGAAAAATACCATATAGCCGAAGCTTATTTCAATATTTTCAATCACAATAAGGAACAACTAAAAAATGAAATGAAAAAAACAGAAAAGTTTTTGCAACCGTTCTTTGAAAACTCTACAACGCTACAAATGTATTGGAAAATCCTTTTGTGTGAGTATGCATTAAAAATCAACAACAATAAAATGTTTAAACGTTTGCTGTCAGAGCTCACCAAGTTGGATGATAAATTTCCAAATGATTATCTTTCAACACAAGCAAGAATAAGACAATTACAAGACTTAGACTTAGATTCAGATTAGTCGCCCACTCAACTCATCCGTGACAGGTTTTTGTTTCAGTTTATGTTTTTGTATGCAGTTCTTTGGTGGCTTTTTCCAGCTTGCCATGTAGCAAATCGGGTAATACCATTAAGGACTTTTTTATGGCTTGTTGGATGCTGATTTCATCATCTGTAGTGGCACGATTAAGTACCCAAGATACGACTTTGCTTTTGTCGCCAGGATGACCAATGCCCAGCCGTAAGCGGTAAAAATCTTTGCTGCCAGTCATGGCAATAATATCTCGTAGACCATTGTGACCACCGTGTCCGCCACCTTTTTTGATCTTTGCACTGCCAACAGGCAAGTCTAGTTCATCGTAAACGACCAATATCTCATCGTTTTGAATTTTATAGAAATTAGCCAAAGCTGCGACCGATTTACCTGACAAATTCATGAATGTTGCAGGTTTTAAAAGCCACAATTCTTTTCCTTCAATCGTTGCTTTACAGGCAGAGGCATGAAATTTTTTCTGTTCTTTCAGTTGCACATTGTAGTGTGAGCACAGTTCATCCATAAACCAAAAACCTGCATTATGGCGGGTTTGTGCATATTTTTGTCCTGGATTGCCAAGACCTACGATAAGTTTTAATGTTTTCATAAGATACAAGTAAAAACAGCCTCAATAGAGGCTGTTTTTTTTAGTTTTAATCGCAGAGTTATGACTCTTCAGATTCTGCTGGCTTTTCAGCTTCAGTTTCTGTTGCTTCTGCTGTTGTTTCCTCAGCTATAGCGACAACGTGGGTGGTTGAAAGAACCACTTCATCATGCTCTTTTTCATCGCCATGAGAAAATGCCGTCAACGTCACACCTTTAGGTAAGTTAATGTCACTTAAACGGATAATGTCACCGTCTTTAAAGTTCTCGATATCAATTTCGATAAATTCTGGCAAATCAGCAGGCAAACATGCCACTTCAACATCAGTCATATTGTGCGAAACAATAACGCCAGCTGTTTTGCTTGCAGGGCAGCTTTCTTCGTTTAAGAAATGTAATGGAATTTGCATGTGCAATATTTCATTATCATCGACTCTTTGGAAGTCCATATGCATGATGCGTGGCTTTGCAGGATGCCTTTGCATATCACGTAAAATAACTTTTTGGCGTTTGCCACCTGCGGTTGATAGTTCCAAAATACTGGTGAAAAAAGCTTCGTCTTCTAAAAACTTTAAAACTTTATGGTGCTGCACCGAAACGGTTCGCGGTTCTTTGCCTGCTCCATAAACAATGGCGGGGATTAAATTTTGATGACGTAGGCGGCGGCTCGCACCTTTCCCTGTATCATCTCTTAGTTCTGCTTGTACTTTAAAAATAGCCATGTGCTATCTCCTTTTCTAATGTTAAGCTCAATATGAGCATGATTGTTTCATTTTGCGACCAAATGAAACGCTATAAAGCCAATAAAATGCTGTATTAATCGACATACATTTCACTGACGGATTCTTTGTTGGCAATACGTTTGATGGTTTTTGCCAGCATGTCTGCAACGCTTAATTGCCTAATTTTTTTACATTTCTTTGCGTTGTCTTGCAAAGGAATGGTATCGGTTACTACGACTTCTTTCAAGTCGGATTTTTCTATGTTCTCTATGGCTTTTCCTGATAAAATCGGATGCACGCAATAAGCGATGACCTCTTTGGCTCCACGTTGAGACAAGGCGGTTGATGCCGCACACAATGTACCCGCGGTATCAATCATGTCATCTACCAAAATACAGGTTTTACCTTCGATTTCGCCAATAATATTCATCACTTTTGCCATATTGGCTTTGGGGCGACGTTTATCAATAATGGCTAAATCACAGCTCAATCGTTTGGCAATGGCTCGTGCTCGTACCACTCCGCCAATATCAGGTGATACCACAACCACATCTGGGTTGTTTTTGTATTTATTGTTCATATCCTGTAGGGTAATGCGAGAAGCATAAACATTATCCACGGGGATATCAAAAAATCCTTGTATTTGATCGGCATGTAAGTCAATGGTCAAGACTCTATCCACGCCAACAGCAGCAATCATTTTTGCCGCAACTTTTGCCGTTATGGGTACACGGGTATTTTTTGGTCTTCTGTCTTGTCGTGCATAACCAAAATAGGGCATGACAGCCGTCACCGAGTGACACGATGCCCGCTTTACGGCATCAACCATAACCAAAAGCTCCATAAAATTATCAGCTGTTGGGATGCAGGTTGATTGAATAATGTAAATATCCAAACCTCGAACATTATCAATTATCTCGACGGCGACTTCACCATCGCTGAATCGACCAACATAGGCTTTTCCTAGTTCCATATCCAGATAATCGGCGATTTTCTGAGCTAATTTAGGATTCGCGTTACCAGTAAAGAGTTTTATACTGCTATCAATTATCATGCTGTTGCCCAATGGTGCTGAAAAATTTTGCCGTATTTTAATGCCCAAACACAATTAAGTAAATCAAAGTTTCACCCATTGGCATAAATAAATTGTGACAGCTTGATTAAAAGGCATAAAAAAGCCTGTAATTTATCACAATTACAGGCTTTATCAGAATATGGCTGGGACGGCAGGGATCGAACCTGCGAATGCCAGAATCAAAATCTGGTGTCTTACCGCTTGACGACGTCCCATCAAACAAGGTCGGGTATTATAAACATGAAATTTTCGAAAGAAAAGCCTTATTTTAAATTTTTTTAGCATTTTGCCCGACATTTTATCATTTGAGCAATATTTGCGTGTTGTGCGATAAAATTGTCGGCAGAATTTTCATCTTTAAAGCAGGCAAAAAGAGTTGAACCCGTACCAGATAAATATATTTTTTCATGGACAGAACAACGGTTATAGATGTGTCGCACTTCTGGATAATGTGTTAATACCACTGCTAAACAGGCGTTGGTCCATGTGTTTTTATCTTTTATGTTTTGTAACTCGATTGGCAATTGACTTCTGTTTAAGTTTTTGTCGGCAAATACATCAGCGGTGCTAATGCTGGTTTTGGGGAAAATCAAGACATAATGATAGTTGCTAATAGTATATGCGGTAAGTTGTTCGCCTATACCTGTTGCCATTGCAGATTTTTGCAGAACAAAAACCGGTACATCGGCTCCAAGTTTTAGTGCCAACTGTTGTAATTGTTCTTGGCTGAGTTGGCATTGCCATATTTTGTTAAGTGCTATGAGGGCGGTGGCAGCATTGGAGCTACCACCACCGAGCCCCGAACCTTGTGGGATGTTTTTTGTGACTTCAATCTTTACACCGTGCTGTTGGTTACGTAAAGGTATTAATAATTGTGCTGCTTTATAGATAAGGTTATCTTTGGTCGCTAAACCACGAAATTCACCTTCGATTATGACTTTATCTGCGGCTAGTTCGGTAAAATTCATCATATCGCCCCAGTTTAACAATTGAAAATAGGTTTGTAACAAATGGTAACCGTCTTCTCTAGTGCCAAGAATTCGTAACATGAGATTAATTTTTGCGGGGCTTAATATTTCCATTATTCAATATTCCATTGGTAGATGATGAGTTTTACCGTATAAGGTGGCTTGCTTGCTTTAATTTTTTTTGGTAACAATCCCATAGGCGTGTCAATCCACTTAGCAAATGTGATATGCCAGCCATTTTCATCAAGGAAAGCAACTTTTGTTTTGTGTTTTGGCAACTCGGCTTGTTGCACATAGGCTCGCAACCAAAATTTTAGCTTGTTCCACGGAAAATCCCAGCCGAGTTCCTGTTGAATAAGGATTTGGGCATTTTCGGCTTTTTTTGTCCCTGTTTTGGATGATATTAATGTGGCATTGTTTGCGGATTCGTGTATTTCCCAACTGCCTTGCCCTAAAGGGGCTTTAAATTGTGCCTTTGTTTCATGGTTTTTTTTCTTTTGTTGCCATACTATTCGCCCTGAGCCACTTTCTTGCCCATTGTTTATTGCCATTTTACCTTTTATTGTCCAAATACTAACGTGATGCCAGTTATTTAGTTTTGCACGGGTTTGTGGGATTTTTTTTTTACAACCGGATAAAGAAATGGCTAAAAGTGCAATCAGAATGAGTGAATAATGTCTTTTGTCGTTCATTAAAGCAAAACATGGTAAAGAAAACACGATTGTAACACATTTGGGTAATCTGTCTTGATTTGGTTAAATAATAAAAAAAAGTTGGTACATTTGCACGTTTACGCATAAAATGTTTTTTGGTATGGCATTACATTATAAATCACTATGAGTTCAACAGAATTACGCATAATTATTTTGATTATTGGCTTAATTATTTTGGCTATAATTTATTACTTCGGCACACGAGAAAAAAAGGATGATTCTTATGATTTCCTAAATGAAGCGGACGATGTTTTGCCACAAAATGCTGCTTCTCTCACCAAACCCAATGCTTTGCCACAAAAGCAGTTTAGCCCAAGTGTTGAGGAAGTTGATGAATTGCATCAAAGTAACAAGGCAAGCCAAAGCAACAATTCTGATAAAATCATCACCTTGTTTTTACACGCAAAAGAAGGGCAACAATTTGATTGGCATTTGATTCAATCGGCGGCTGAACAAGTGGGATTGGAATTTGGACAGGATAACTTGTATTATCGATTTAAAGGATTTGGAGCCAACAAAGAACTCTTGTTTATGGTCGCCAATATGCTCAAACCAGGAATCTTCAAACCCGATATGCGAACAACGGGCTTGGTTCTCATCATGACTTTGCCAGGAGCCATGTCTGCTTTGGATTTGTGGGATACCATGTTTCCTGTGGGTGAACGCATTGCCAAAATTCTTGGTGGCAACTTAACCGACGAACACCATAATCTTTTCACCAGACAACGTATAGCAGCCATGCGTGAAGAAATGCGTGAATTTGATCACAAACATACTATTGCGTTATAAAAGTGTCTGTACAAAAAAAAATAGTTGAGCTAAAAAACCAACTGAACGACTACGCCTATCATTATTATGTATTAGATGCGCCACTTATCAGCGATGCCCAATACGATAAACTTTACCAACAACTGTTAAAGTTGGAAACAAAACATCCAGAATTTATTGCCAGTGATTCACCAACCCAGCGTGTCGGTGATAAACCGTTGGACGGCTTTAAGAAAATCAAGCATGATGTGCCCATGCTTTCTCTATCCAATGTTTTTTCGTTGACAGAACTACAGGCTTTTGATGCACGCATCCAAGAAGCCTTACAGCAAACAACAATTGAATATGCCGCCGAAGTTAAACTCGATGGCTTGGCTGTCAGTATCAGCTACATTAATGGACAGCTGCAACAAGCCGCAACTCGTGGAGATGGCACAACAGGCGAAGATATTACGGCTAATATCAAAACCATCAACGCTATTCCATTACGGTTGCGTGGCGAAAATTTACCAGAAAAAATTGAAATTCGTGGTGAAGTCATCATGACTAAGCGTGGTTTTGAAGCTTATAATCAACAAGCCGAGATAAAAGGTGAGAAAACTTTTGCCAATCCGCGCAATGCCGCAGCCGGCAGCCTGCGACAGCTTGATCCCCGCAAGACCGCTTTGCGACCTTTGATGTTCTATGCTTATATTCTGGGTTTTGTCAGCGAAGAGTTGAATTTTAAAACACACCTCGAAGCCCTAAGCTGGGTCAAAGAAAGAGGAATTCCTGTCAATCCTTTAAACAAAGTGGTGCAAAATGCTGACGGTTGTCAGGATTTCTTTACAAAAATAGCTGAAATTAGAGAAAAACTGGACTATGACATAGATGGCGTGGTTTTTAAGGTTAATGATTTGGCTTTACAAAAAAAACTGGGTTTTGTTACCAAATCACCACGCTTTGCAACAGCTTACAAATTTCCTGCCCAAGAGGCAACAACCATTATTGAAAACATCGATGTGCAGGTTGGGCGAACAGGCAGCATTACGCCAGTTGCACGCCTGCAAGCGGTTGAAGTTGGCGGTGTCATTGTGACCAATGCTACTTTGCATAATGAAGATGAAATTCGTCGCAAAGATGTACGAATTGGCGATACTGTTTTTGTCCGCAGAGCAGGTGATGTCATACCCGAAGTAGTAAAGGTGGTGATACAAAAAAGACACAAAGATGCGGTACCATTTACCATGCCTGATCACTGTCCCGTTTGCCAAACGCCCCTGCATAAGATTGAAGGCGAATCGGTTCTACGCTGTCCTGCTGGTTTGTATTGCGATGCTCAAAAAAAACAAGCCATCATTCACTTTGTGTCACGCAAGGCGATGGATATTGATGGTCTGGGAAGCAAACTGGTGGAGTTATTGGTCGATAAAGAGCTTATCCAAACAGCAGCAGATATTTATCATCTGAACCACCAAGTTTTGGCAAATCTGGAAAGAATGGGCGATAAATCTGCCAAAAATGTTCTGCAAGCCATCGAAAAGTCAAAACACACAACTTTACCACGTTTTATCTATGCTCTAGGTATCCGTGAAGTGGGCGAGTCCACCGCTCTCACCTTAGCCACACAGCTAAAAAGTCTACAAGCCATACAACAAATTGAGGCAGAAGATTTGCAACAACTGCCTGAAATTGGCCCCATTGTTGCCAAACGCATCACCCAGTTTTTTGCAGAGCAACACAACCAAACAGTCATTAAACAATTGCTGGATGCAGGCATCTATTGGGACGAAATTAAAAGCAAGGACAGTGACCAACAGCCGCTGCTTGGCAAAACCGTTGTGTTAACGGGTTCATTAAGTCACTTTACCCGAGCCACAGCCAAACAAAAATTAATTGAATTGGGTGCGAAAGTGTCGGGATCGGTTTCAAAAAACACCACATTTGTGGTGGCAGGTGAAAAAGCGGGTTCTAAAATGCTAAAAGCTGAAAAATTAGGCATAGCGATTAAAGACGAACAATGGTTATTGGATTTGGGTTGAAAGAAAGGCGTTGACTTGTTGTTTGTCGCCCGTGAAGATAATCTTTGCTTTTTTCTTATTGATTTGAAAGTCATACATTGGGTCATAATATTCGGTCAAAAGATAATCAATCCACTGCTTATGTAAAGTCTCATCATTTTTTTGCAAAGCTCGTTGCATCACATCATAAACATAGTGATAGCGCACGCCACCAAGCCTTTTCTTGATTTTTAACAGAGCGTCAAGTAAAAAATTGGCAAAATGCATTTCACCTTTTCGGTGGTATTTTTGGATAAACTTATGCCGTTTGTTTTTTACATAGTCCGCATAAATTCGTTGAATGCGGTCACTTTTTTTCTCGGTTAAAACCACAACAGGAGAACGCAGCATATTTTGGTAAAATTGTGGAGGAACATTCAAACTGCCAATATAGTGGCTCTCATCTTCGATAATAATGGTTAAATTGTGCAAATTAAAACGAATAATATGAATGGCGAGATTGTTTTCAAAATTAATCTGTGTCGGTTGTGGCGTTAAAAATGCACCAAAAGCAGAACCACGATGATGAGCCAGTCCTTCCAAATCAATTTTTGTGCTAAATTTCTGTAATAACTCTGTTTTACCAACACCTGTTGCACCGCTGAGACGAATGAATTTTAAAGGTTGAGCGACACTATTCAACAAAAACGACCGCAACGCCTTGTAGCCGCCAGATATTATTGGAATTTCATAACCTTTTTCAGCCAGCCATTGCTGAACCAATTGCGAACGCATACCACCACGAAAGCAATACAAAAAAGCATCAGGATGTTGCAAAATGTAATCTGACCATTGAGCTATGCGTTGTTCCTTGAGCTCGCCGCTTATCAGTTGGTGGCCTAATTTTATCGCTTCTGCCTGTCCATGTAATTTATAGCATTGACCGACTTGCTGTCTTTGTTGGTTATCAAGTAGAGGTATGTTGGTGCTTTTAGGAAAGGCACCGCGTTGGAACTCAAGTGGAGCACGAACATCCAGCAAGGGTCGATTTTCACTAAATATTTTAGAAAAAAGTTCAGCACCGATGCGATTATTCATGAAAATCATACCGTTGTTGCTGGCTTAATTCGGCAAAAGATTGCAATTGCAAGCCGTTATCCAAAGCCAATTGCTCAAACTCCATTTTGTGGTCTGCCCCAACCGCCAACAACAAACCGCCACTGGTTTGCGGGTCGCACAAGATGTTAATTAAATGAGCGGGCAGTTGTGGGAAAAATTTACCATAAGAGAGCCAATTTCGTTTCGTACCACCCGGCACACAAGCCCGTGATAAATAATAGCTCGCTTGTTTGATAACAGGTATATTTTTAACAAAAATCTGTGCTCCCAATTGGCTGCCTTGGCACATTTCTAACAAATGCCCGAGCAAGCCAAAACCCGTGACATCGGTCATGGCATGAACATAATCACAACGGGCCGCAATTTGACCAAATTTATTCAATTGCACCATTAAATCAGGAGCAATAGTGCGGTCTTGTTTTCGTAGCTCACTTTTTTTCTGAGCCGTAGATAAAATACCAACGCCTAAAGGCTTAGTTAAATACAACAAATCACCCGCACGAGCTGTATTGTTCTTTTTCATCAACGAAACATCAACCAAGCCAGTAACCGCCAAGCCAAAAATAGGCTCCAAAGCATCAATACTGTGCCCGCCAGCTAAGGCAATGCCAGCTTGAGCACAAGTCAAACGTGCCCCATCCAGTACTTGTGAGGCAATAGCCGCAGGAATCTTATCCAAAGGCCAGCCCAAAATAGCAATCGCCATAAGTGGCGTACCGCCCATAGCATAAACATCACTTATGGCATTGGTCGCCGCAATTTGTCCAAAAGTACTGGCATCATCAACAATCGGCATAAAAAAATCAGTAGTCGAAATGACCGCCTGACCAGTGCCCAAATCATAAACCGCCGCATCATCTTTGCTGCTGTTACCAACCAATAAGTTATCATCAGAAAAAACAGGCACATGAGATGCAAGGACCTGCTCTAAATCTTTGGGAGAAATTTTGCACCCACAGCCAGCACCATGAGAAAATTGTGTAAGTTTTACTTTCATAACGGGATTGTACATGAAAAAGCCCAGAAACTGCTATATTAAACCATCATATTGCAATTCTCGTCAGCCCAAATGCTGTATACATCTAGAATAATGCAGGTATATTTAACCAATATGTTTTGTCATCTTTCCCATAAATTCCATTCTTGTATGAAATATTAAAGCCAAAGGTTTAATGAAATACTTGAATCCCATGCTAAATTCAGTTAATATTCCGCACCCGCTAAATTAAAGTAAACAACGAATAAAAGTGTGTTACACACTTTCCTAAACTGGATTTTTAATAAAATGTAACGACTAGGAGCTTATCCGAGAATAGAAACCGTAGCGAGGGAAAGGTAATTTGAGGCAAGTTTTTGCATG